>CAZGER010000202.1:0-4244 GCA_964524565.1 uncultured Chthonomonas sp.
AGCTGGGACTCGCCTTCCCGCGCGTCTTCCACCCGCACAGTCATCGAAGCCCGCCGGATCACATGACGGTTCGCCATAACGGACGCCCCGCCTGCGCCCCCGCTCGCCTCCATCACGACTTGTGGCGAGGCGGTTTCCGGCGCAGAACCGCTCTGCCCCGCACAACCAGCCAACGCGATCGCGACAAGAACCACCGAAAGGAGTTGCCTTTTCATACCTGCTCCAAACCCTACAACACCACGAGCCAGGGTCCGGTTCCGCACAGCACAGGCCCACACTCCAGGTATACACCGGCAAATGTCCCTGCCTTGGAAACGAACTTTCTGCACGCTCGCATGGGCCACCGCCGTCACCCTGGCCCTCGCCCAGAACTACACCCTCACCATCCTCCACACCAACGACCTCCACTCCCACGGCGATGCCGTCAAAGTCAGCGGGAAGTCCGTCGGAGGATATGCCCGCCAAGCGAGCGCAATCCTCCAAGCCAGAGAAACCTCCAAAAACCCGATCCTCCTCAACGCAGGGGACACCTTCCAAGGCACCATGTACTTCAACGTCTACGAAGGGCTCTCAGACCTCTCGTTCATGAACCTCATGGGCTACGACGCCATGTGCGCCGGAAACCACGAGTTCGACCGTGGCCCCCAGGTCTTCGCCAACTTCATCAAGCTGGCCCGGTTCCCGGTCCTCGCCGCCAACCTTGACTGCACCAAAGAACCCGCCCTCGACGGCCTCATCCCAGAATCCACCGTCCTGGAAGTCGCCGGCGAAAAGATCGGCATCGTCGGCGCCGTCACCCCAGACCTCCCCAACATCTCAAGCCCAGGCGACAACATCAAGATGCTCGACTACGTGCGCAGCGTCCAAAGGGCCGTCGATGCCCTCACCGCACAAAAGATCGACAAGGTCGTCCTCCTGTGCCACACCGGCTACACAGAGGACCTCGAGTTCGCCAAAAGGCTCCGCAACATCGACGTCGTCGTCGGGGGACACAGCCACACCCTTTGCGGAAAGGTCGATATCCCCAACGCCACCTTGCCCGATAACCCCTACCCCACCGTCACCAACGATGCCGCCGGTAAGCCCGTCCTCATCGTCCAAGCCTGGGAATGGGGCAAGGTCCTCGGCAAGCTCGTTGTCGACTTCGACGACAAAGGCGTCGTTGTTTCCCACTCCGGCGGCCCCGTCCTCATCGACGAGACCTGGCCCGAAAACCCCCACGTCAAAGCCCTCATGGAGGCATTCAACAAGCCTCTCGCCGCAGCACGGGCAAAGGTCGTCGCCAAACTCGAGACAGACCTTTCCCAACGCTGGTCCAGCGAGTCCGGCGACTCCCTCATGGGCAACGTCATCGCCGATTCCGCATACGAGGCCACGATCCCCCAAGGTAGCGTCGCCGCGTTCTGGAACGTCGGCGGGGTCCGCTCAGGACTCACCGCCGGCACCGTCACCTACGGACAACTCATCGAGGTCTGCCCCTTCGGCAACACCCTCGTCGTCCTCGAACTCACCGGACAAGAACTCATCGACGCCATCGAGCACGGTGTCTCAGAGTCAGGCATGCTCATCCCCAGCGCAAACTGCAACTACACCTTCAATCCAGCCGCAGAAAAGGGCAAGAAGGTCGTCCAGGTCAAGATCAAAGGCCAGCCGGTCGACCCAAAGGCCACCTACAAGGTCACCGTCAACAACTTCGTCGCTAACGGCGGCGACAGCCACACCGTCCTCAAAAACGCCAAGGGATCAAGGCTCGACACCGGCTTTGTCGATCTCGATGCCCTCATCGCGTTCTTCGAACGGCACAACCCAGTCTCCGCGAGCAAAGAAAACCGCATCTCGACAACCCCCGGTCAAACGGCTAAAAAAGCCTCGTAGAACCTACTTGCCCGCAGACTCGCCCTCTTCCCACTCGGCGAGCAGCTTCGCCTGGTGCTCCTGCACCAGCGCGTCGATCATCTTCTGGATGTCACCGTCCAAGAACAATGGGATACCGTGGACGTTCATCCCGATCCTGTGGTCCGTCACCCGGTCTTGCGGAAAGTTGTAGGTGCGGATCTTCTCGCTCCTGTCCCCCGAACCGATTTGCCCGCGACGCAGCTCTCCCCGTTCCCGGGCGATCCGCTCCTGCTCGGCCTCGTAGAGCTTTGCCCGCAGCACCGAAAGCGCCCTCAGCTTGTTCTGGGCCTGGCTCCGCTCGTCCTGGCACGTCACCACCACCCCGCTCGGCCTGTGGATGATCCGGATGGCCGTCTCGTTCTTCTGCATGTGCTGACCACCCGCGCTCGAACTCCGAAAAGTGCTGATCTCCAGGTCCTTTTCGTCCACCTGAACGTCGTTCTCCTCCGCCTCCGGCATCACCGCGACCGTCACTGTGCTCGTGTGGATCCTCCCGCCGCTCTCCGTCGCCGGAACGCGCTGCACCCTGTGAACACCGCTCTCGTGCTTCAACTGGCTGTACGCCCCTGCCGCATCGATCGAACAAACGATCTTGCTTGCCCCACCGATCCCAGTCTCCTCGAACTCCACCAGCTCGTACTTCCACCGCCGACGCTCCGCGTACCGCGAGTACATCCTGTAAAGCTCCGCCGCGAACAAAGCCGCCTCCTCCCCGCCCGCCGCCGCCCGGATCTCCACAATGACCGACTTCTCGTCGTTCGGGTCCGTCGGCAGCATCATCACTTTCAGCTTGTGCTCGTACTCCCCAACCAGCGGACGCAATCGCTCCGCCTCCTCCTCGGCGAACGACCGCATCTCTGGGTCAGAAAACAGCTCCTCGGCCTCACCAAGCTCACGAATGACGCCAAAGTACTCCCGGATCACCGTCGCAAGAGGCTCAAGGTCGGCCCGAGCCTTGCCCAGCCGCTGGAGCTCGGACACGTTCGACGTGACCGTAGGATCCATCAGCTGCTGCTCGATACCGGCAAACTTGCGCTCGATCTCCCTAAGCTTGTCAATCATGGGGCGGGCCGAGTGTACCGGCGCGGTCTGCCCATCACCCCGACTTCCCGGACCGCCAAACCCGCGCAAGACCGGCCCAGACCGCAACGACCGCCACAACCGCCCAACCGACAGCCCACAACACCGCAGGGATCCCGCTCCGAGAGGCCATGATCGAAGCGTCCGTCTCAACCCCGCTCCCAAGGCTCAGCTGCACCAGGTCCATAAACGATCGGAAGCTCGAAGCGCACAGCGCCAACCCCAAAAACTGGACCGGCCACCGCAGCCGCTCCCCGCTCGCCCGCACCGCCGCCGCCAGCGCCACCAAGCCCCACAAAGCCCCAAATGCCAGACCCACCGCGTCACCCCGCACAAAAAGCACCATCGAAAGCGCCAGCGAGACCCCCAGCCCCCACGCCGCTACCCTGGCACCCTTGGCCCAGCTCCCCAAAACAATGAACAGCCCACCCAACACCGACGTCCCGATGTACCCCGCAGACGCCGCCACCAGAACGCTCCCGCCCCGAAAGGGCGTCACCCCGCTCCCGTCCGCGAACACCCTGATCTGCAAGACCTCGCCGCCCGAAGCCATCACCGCCACCGCGTGGCTCAGCTCGTGCAGGTGCGTCGCCAGCAGGGTCAAGGGGTACAGCACGACCCAACCGTAAGGCACGGTCCAAACCGCCGCCGTCAGCAAAACCCCCAGCAGCAGGCCCTTCTGGTCCGTTCGCAGGCTCACAAAAGCCTATACGGAAACCGTCTCCCTCACGTCGCAGCGGGCCCCGCCCCGAAAACCGCCCGGTCCAGGTCCTCCACTCCGACCCCCAAAAGCGAGTCGAGCCGCCAGTCCGCCAGACTCAGGTCGTAACCCACAGTCACAGGGTTCGGGAACGCCACCGACCTCATCCCTGCCGCGCTCGCCGCCCTCAGACCGTTAAGAGAGTCCTCCACCGCGACCGCCAACCCCGGCTCCGTCTCTAGATCGCGGCAGGCCGCCAGATAGGACGCCGGGTCGGGTTTCGCCGCCCCGACCGTGTCCCGAGTGTGGACAACGTCGAACAGCCCCTCGCACCCAAGACCCCCCAAAAGACCGTTGACCCAGACGCTCCGTGAACTCGATGCGATCCCCACCCGCACACCAGCCGACCGGCAAGACTCGGCAAGCTCGATCACCCCGGACCGTGGCTGCAACCCCACAACCGTCTCGTCCCGGATCGCCCTGGCCCGCGACTCCGCCGCGTACGGGTCCGCGACACCCGTCAAAGAAGAGAGATAACGCAGCACCGAAAATTCCATCGGCCCTGCCC
>CAZGER010000203.1:0-4241 GCA_964524565.1 uncultured Chthonomonas sp.
CCAAACGACGTTGAGCGTGACGTTGCCCCACGTCTTGAACCCAGGCGCCTAGCTCCAACTAGAATCGATCGTTGCGAACGCGCCAGAAGGGTAGCCGAGGCTCACCATCGCCGTGTCCTCCCACGATTGGCCGTGGAGCCGGTTCCCAGTCTCGGCTTGGACCGAGTTCGGGGCATCGTTCAGCAGCCTACGGAGCAAGTCCGCCACATGCACGACATGGTCGATCATCGCCCCGCCCCCAGAAAGGTCCGGATCGACAAACCACCTGAACGGGCACGTCCCTTGGTTGGTCGCTGAGACAGCGAGGACGCGTCCCAACTCACCGGAAGACACCTGCCCTGCCAATGCCTGGAACCCGGGCGAGAACGGGCACGGGAACGCGGTCGCTAGCACCAGGCCGGGAGTTTCGGCGAGCGAGGAAATCCGCTCGTGCTCGGTGATGGAAGCTGCGACCGGCTTTTCACACAAGACGTGTTTGTTACGTGATACGGCAGCCTCCAAATGGTCGCCGTGCTTAAGGTTTTCACTGCACACGACCACCGCATCCGACTGGTCAAGGAGCGAGTCCAGGTTCGGGATGAATGGGAGCCCGTGGTCCCGGGCGAACGGTGCACCGCGATCCGAGTCGTCGTCCCACACCCCCACGACCGACACCCGATGCTCTGCGCCGAAGCACGACGCGAACGAGGGGGCATGGACGTGGGCCGCACTGACGATCCCGACCTTGAGCGGCGCTTGGGGCACGCCCCTTCTTACCCGGTAAACGTTCGAAGGGCGCGACTTTTCTGGCCCCGGGCTCGTCCTTACCGTCGGCCAAAGGAGTGGCGGGCGAGCGGCCATGGAGGGCGACTCCCTTACTTGCCGATAATCCCCATGGGTTCACGATGAGTTTTGTTGGGAAGTGGTTCGCGTTTGGCCAAGACGAGGCCTTCGACAACGGGATTCGTGCTTACGAGAAGAGCGAGTTCGATGCCGCCGCCGACCACTTTAGGAACTCCTCCACCAGCGCGATGGATCCTGCGCTCCGTGAACGGGCCAGGTCTTATGTCGCCGGGTGTCTGGGCAAACTGGCCCGATCGGCCCAGTCGTCCCGCGATTTTGAGCTCGCCGCTTCGCTCTTGACCGAGGCAACGAAGATCCGACCCGGGTTTGCCGATCTGTGGCACAGCATGGCGATCAACTGTCGTTCACTTGGGGAGCACAAAGACGCCCTTGAAGCCGTCGATCGTGCCCTGGAGCTCAATCCTGGCTACGCCCTGGCCCTGGTGACCAAGGGCACGGTCCTCATGCGGTCGGGCCGGACCGAGTCGGGTGCCCAGCTCGTCCAAGAAGCGGTTGAGAGCGACCCAAGGCTGGACGGGGCCGCCTTCCGGGCCGGACTTGAGGCTCTTGGCCAGGGCGACACAGCCAAAGCGATCGACGAGTTTTGCCAGATCAGCGCCGCCAAGGGTGACGTCACCGACTTCATCGCGAACGGCGACCACCATGCCAAGTCCGGAAACTGGGTCGGAGCGATCGAGATGTACTCGACCGCCCTGGAATACGCCCCCGGATATTCAGATGTCCGGTGCCGTCTCGGGCAGGCCCTGATGGAGACAGGGGAGTTGGACGAAGCGTGCTCCCAGCTTCAGCGAGCGATCGCGGGGAACCCGGACTACGCAGAGGCTTACGCCCTCCTGGGTGTCGCCAAACGGAGGCAGGGTGACGAGGAGAACGCCCTTGCTGCGTTCCGACAGGCTCTGGCGATCGATCCGAACCACCCCATAGCCCGCCAAGAGATCCTGTACAGGCGCGGCTAGCTCACGACGATCATCGCTTCGTCCGACCTGCGCTCTTTCACTTTCTCCAGCATCGCTGAGTGGTGCGGCTGGCTCAGGTCCGGGTCTCGGTCTATGATCCCGATTGCGCACTGACGGGCTTCTTCCAGCACCGGCCCGTCGTCGATCAGGTTTGCGATCCTGAACTCCAGGATGCCGCTTTGCCTGGTGCCGGCGATGTCGCCGGGGCCGCGGATCTTGAGGTCTTCTTCTGCGATTCTGAACCCGTCGGTCGTGTTGACCATCACACCCAGTCTGTACTCCGCGTCCGGGGTGGTGGCCTGTGCGACAAGGATGCAGAAACTCTGTCCGTGCGCCCTTCCGACGCGGCCGCGGAGCTGGTGCAGCTGGGCCAGGCCGAAGCGGTTGGCGTCCTCGATCACCATAACGGTCGCATTGGGCACGTCCACACCCACCTCGATGACGGTCGTGCTGACGAGGACGCTTGTCTCGCCTTTCCGAAAAGAGTCCATGACCGCCTCCTTGTCGGCCGTCTTCATCTGTCCGTGGAGCAGCCCGATCTTGAGCCCAGCGAGCGCGCCGGTCGAAAGCCGGTAGTACAGGTCCTCGGCAGCCTGGGCCTCCATCTTCTCGCTCTCCGAGATCAGGGGGCACACCACGTACGCCTGGCGGCCCTCCTCCACTAAGTTCCTGACCTTTTGGTAGACAGAATCCCGCTGGTCGATCTTCTTCCAGTGGGTCCGGACCGGCTTGCGTCCAGGAGGGAGCTCATCGATCACAGAAAGGTCCAGGTCCCCATAGAGCGTCATCGTAAGGGTGCGGGGGATGGGCGTGGCCGTCATCACCAGGACGTCCGGGTTCCCGAGTCCCTTTTGGCGCAGGCTCATTCGCTGGACGACGCCAAACCTGTGTTGCTCGTCGATGACGACGAGTCCGAGACGGTGGAACGTGACGCCTTCTTGGATCAGGGCATGGGTGCCGATGCAGATCTGGGCCGTGCCCGCCGCAGCCGCCTGCAGGGCCTTTTTTCTTGCCTGGGCGCCCTGGCTGCCGACCAGCGTGACGACGCTCACTCCCAAGGGCTCAAACAGGCGTTTGAGGTTCAGTCCGTGCTGCTCGGCCAAGATCTCCGTCGGTGCCATCAGAGCCGCCTGGTACCCGCACCGGACCGCCGCCAGCATCGCCGAAGCAGCGACCGCCGTCTTACCGCTGCCGACATCGCCTTGCACCAAACGGTTCATGGGATGGGGCGATTCCATGTCCCTGAAAACCTCCTTCACGACACGGGTTTGAGCTTTGGTCATCTGGAACGGGAGCATCCTCTCGATCTGGTCCCAGATCGGGAGTGCCCTACTGTCGTTCTCGGCGAACAGGTGGCCGTCCTCGGTCGAAACCGGCAGGCTCGAAACAGGAAACTGGATGCCAACCTCTTGGTGGACTTGCTGCCGCCGCATCTGCAGGCCGAGCTGGAGGTAGAGGAACTCCTCGAACACCAGTCGGTGCCGAGCCTTCTGCAGGCTTTCCTCTGAGTCAGGCCGGTGCATCTGCCTGACGCTCCATGCCAGAGCGGGGAGCGAACCCCTGTTTAACACCTCTCTGGGGAGGGGGTCCGTCATCTGGTCGGCAAAATGGTCGACCGCAGACCGGCACGCCTTCCGGACGACCTTCTGCCCCAGACCCTCAACAAGGGGATACACAGGCGAGAGGCGGGCGAAGTCGGCGGTATCGTCGTCGTCGTCGATCTCTTCCCAGTCGGCGGAATGGATCTCGAGCCGCCCCCTCATCCCTTCTTTGACCATGCCGAAGGCGACCACCTCGCCCTGCACCCGTTGGATCTCGCGTCCGACCCACGGCTGGTTGAACCAAACCAGGTCGACCTCGCCCGAGCCGTCGCTCAAGACCGCCTTGACAAGCACTTTTCCGCCCCGAAGCGGCTTGCTGGAGACATGGGCGACCGTGCCGCGGACCGTAGCCTGGTGGCCCGGCCGGAGCATCACGAGCCTCGGAAGGTTCCGGCGGTCGTCGTACCGGCGCGGCATGTACCAAAGGGCGTCTGCGACAGTCTCGATCTTTGCCTTCTTCAACTGCATGGCGAGCTTCGGCCCGATCCCCTTGAGGAACTGGACCTCAGTCTCCAGGACAGACGCGGTTTTTTGAAGGCCGCTCGTCATATGTCTACAAGTATGGACGATTCCGCCACGTGCGTGGAAGCGGCGCAACGAGCGTGTTGGATCGGTGTAAACTGGCTGGATTCCTATGGGCGAAAAGCTCCTGCTCCTCGAACACTCCAAAGATCCGGCCTACGCGACCCTAGCCGGCTACCAACGGGTGGGAGGCTACGAAGGGCTCAAAAAGGCCGTCAAGATGGACCGCCAGAGCGTGATCGACGAGGTCAAGGCGAGCGGGCTCCGAGGCAGGGGCGGGGCAGGCTTTCCGACCTGGATCAAATGGAACGGCATCCCA
>CAZGER010000204.1:0-4231 GCA_964524565.1 uncultured Chthonomonas sp.
TCCTTGCGGACCTACGAGACCCCTACGCCCTCCACCAGGTCTTTTCCGAGAACAATATCACGACCGTCATGCACTTTGCCGCCTACATCGAGGTGGGCGAGAGCGTCAAAGACCCCCAGGTTTTTTGGGAGAACAACGTGTCCGCCGTCATCAACCTCCTGCAGGCGATGCGCCGTGCCGGGGTCCAGAACTTCGTGTTCAGCAGTACTGCCGCTGTGTACGGAGAACCCGAACAGGTCCCCATCCCAGAATCCCACCCCTGTCGTCCGACCAGCCCGTACGGCCGGACCAAGCTCGCGGTCGAGCAGGTCCTGGCTGACTCCGAACGTGCCTACGGGACAAAGTCGGTCTGTCTGCGCTACTTCAACGCCTGTGGCGCAGACCCCGACGGCGAGCTTGGCGAAGACCACCGCCCAGAAACCCACCTGATCCCCCGCGTCCTCCTAGCCGCGCTGGGCAGAGAGGAGAAGTTGACCGTCTTTGGCACGGACTATCCGACCGAGGACGGCACCTGCGTCCGGGACTATGTACACGTCTCTGACCTCGCGAGCGCGCACCTGGCGGCCGTGCAGCGGCTGGAATCCGGCGGGTCCTCACTCACGGCCAACCTCGGGACAGGCCAGGGGTTCAGCGTCAAGCAGATCGTTCTGGCGGCAGAGAAGACCGCCGGCAAGCCCGTGCCGCTCGAACACGGGCCGAGAAGGGAAGGTGACCCTGCCGTCCTTGTGGCGGACCCCACTCTGGCAAAGTCGGAGCTTGGCTGGGAGCCCAAGTATTCAAACGTCGAAACCTGCGTCCAGCACGCGTACAACTGGTTCGAATCCCACCCGAACGGCTATAACGGCCCGTCCTGACGGTCTTCGCACAGGCTCACACCTCCGCGCCCGGCCAATTCACGGAGCCTGACAGGACGACCTTTCCTTGCTCGCAAGCGACCGACTCGAGGACTAACCCGAAGGGAAACTCGGTGGTGTCGAAGATCGGGTTGAGCTTTTCGATTTGTCCCTCCACCAGGTTCTTCGCCGGGCCACCCAGGACGTCCACGTGCTGGACGCGGACAAAGACCTTGGTGGCGTCCACGATCTCGAGCTTGGCCGTCACCTTCACCGGGATCTGGACGACCAGTGTCGCTTTGCACGCCACAGTCACGATCCCGCCTTCGATCTCAACCTCAAAGTCCCGCAATGAGCCTGGACTCTTTGCTTCCAGCACATGCTTGACGGACGCTGCCGATATCACAGCGGTCGCCTCGGCTGCTTGGTCTAGACCCAGCACGAAGGGCTCCGTCTTGATCTCGCACGCCCCAGCCTGGATCTCAAGCTCGTCCACCACCAGGCCGAAGTCCGTTTCGATCCGGTGGAACACCGCCGCCGCCGCGCCAACATGCATCCTCTTCATCAGGGCCGATGGAGCCTACCAGCCGTCCGCACGTCAGGTTTCAGGTAGCTTCGCAGAATGACGGTATCGACACTCGCCCTCCTGGCAACCATCGCGGCCCCGTTCCAACCGGTGGAGATCGACCGCGAGTTCCGCGGTGTCTGGGTCGCGACCGTCGATAACATCGACTGGCCCAGCAAGCCCGGCCTTCCGGTTGCAAAGATCAAGTCTGAGTTGGTCGCGATCCTCGACAAGTGCAAGGAAGTGAACTTGAACGCGGTCGTCCTACAGGTGCGGCCGTCGGCAGACGCCTTTTACCGGTCCAAGCTGGAACCCTGGTCTTGGTACCTCACGGGCGAGCAGGGAACCGCCCCAACCGGAGACTTTGACCCTCTCCAGTTCGCGATCGAGGAGTCGCACCGGCGGGGTCTGGAGCTGCATGCCTGGTGCAACCCTTACCGTGCCCTGCACCCCGCCCAGAAAGGGCCGGTGAGCCCTGGCCATCTGAGCGTCACTGACCCGACGATCGTCAAAACCTACGGGACGTACTTGTGGATGGACCCTGGCGAGAAGAAGGTCCAAGACCGCACCTTTGATGTCTTTATGGACCTCGCCACCCGTTACGATCTGGACGGGATCCACATTGACGACTACTTCTACCCCTACCCGGTGCAAAAGGACGGTGAGGCTGTCCCGTTTCCTGACCAGGAATCCTACGGCAGATACCGGCAGCAGGGTGGAACGCTCGGGCTGTCAGATTGGCGCAGAAAAAATGTCGACGACCTGATAGAGCGCTTTTACAAGGCTCTCAAGGCCAAAAAGCCCCATGTCAAGTTCGGGATCTCGCCCTTTGGCATCTATCGCCCGAACGTCCCCGCCGGGATCAAGGCGGGCATCGACCAGTACGACGCCCTTTACGCCGACTGCAAGAGGTGGCTGAACGAGGGCTGGTGCGACTACATGTCGCCCCAACTGTACTGGCCGATCGCCCAAACCCCGCAGAGCTTTCCGGTCCTGCTGGACTGGTGGGTGTCGCAAAACTCAAAGGGCCGACACGTCTGGCCGGGGCAGTACACCAGCCGCACCGACCCGTCGGGAGGCAACTGGAAAGCCACCGAGGTCACCGACCAGATCAGGATCGTGCGGCAGACCCAAGGAGCCACCGGTACGCTCCATTTCAGCATGAAAGCCGTCATGAACAACTGGAACGGCATCGCGGACTGGCTGAAGAAGGCTTACAACAAACCGGCCCTGGTTCCCGCCAGCCCCTGGCTGACCAAGACTGCTCCCAAGGCACCTAGGCTCACCCTCGACCGCACGAAGACCACCGTCTCCGCCGTTGCCCCCAACGCCCGGTTTTTCATCTACCAGGTCAAGGGCCGCGCCCCTGTGGTGACGGCAGAACGCACGTTCGCCGGAACGCGCAAAGGTGAATTGTCCAGTGTGAGCGTGCGGGTGGTCGACAAGTACGGACAGGTCAGCCCTCCGTCGTTCTCGGTGCGCTAGCCGGTAGGGAGGACGACCCGGAAAGTCGAGCCCTTGTTGAGCTCGCTTTCCAGAGTCACCTTGCCCCCGTGGGCCTCTGTGATGTGCCTGACAATGCTCAGTCCCAGGCCGGTGCCACCGCTCGCCCTGGACCGGCCCTTGTCCACCCGGTAGAAGCGCTCAAAGACCCTGCCCATGTGCTCGCTCCCGATGCCGATCCCCGTGTCCGAAACGGTCAAGACAAACTCAGAGTCGGTCGCTTCTGTCCGCACGCTCACCCTGCCCTCGGACGTGTAGTTGATCGCGTTGTCGATCAGGTTGAAGGCAACCTGGGCGAGCTGTGTCTCGTTCGCGCGCAAGACGGAGTTCGTGAGCCCGGAGTATTCGAGCACGAGACCTTTCCTTTCTGCCTTCGAGGCAAGCTGCTGGGTGACGACACGGACGATCTCCGCGCCGTCGCAATCGACCTTCTCAGGAACGCCCGACTCGGCCGTGCTCAGGGTCAGCAGGTCCTCTGTGATGCGGGTCAGACGGTCCACTTCTCCGATGATCTTCGCAAGGTAACCGTGCCGGAGCTCCGCGTCCTCATCGTCTTGCAGGGTCTCGGCCATCGCACGGATGGTTGTCATTGGTGTGCGCAGTTCGTGCGATACGTTGGCCACGAAGTCGCTCCGAACGCGCTCCAGACGCCGCAGGCTCGTCATGTCGTAAAGGGAGACGTAGAACTGCTGGGAGCCGTCCACTCCGGCCCAGACCTGGACGGCAAACGTGCGCTCCTCTGGGTGTCGCAAAGTCAGTTCCAACCGCGATCCCTCGCCGCGCAAGACCGTCGCTCCGACCGCCTCGTTCAACTCGTGGGACAGGGTCGTTGCCAAGAGGGTCGAGCCGGACGGGTCTTCGACCCCGAACGTGCGCGAGGCGGCAGCGTTCGCGTAGATGACCGTCAGGTCACGGTCGACAAGGAACACAAGGACGTCCAGACCGTCGGCCATCCCGTCCAAGGCCTCCCGATTCTGGCTTGCCAGGAGCATCCTGGCGTCGGACTCTTCCTCCAGCCGGGAAACCTGGGCCGCGAGCCCTCGGGCGCGGTCGGCCTCCACAAACGAGAGGGCAGATGCGGCGAGAACAGCGGCTACCGCGATCCAGTCCATGGCGGGCCACGAGCCCACACGCTCCTCCTCACGTCGCCAAGGTACCGCACCCTGGAAACATGCCGTCGCCCAGGGTCGCGCAGGCCGGGACTTCGTGGAAAACTCGCCCGGGATCGCCCCCTGCCTGATGTATCCTCACCCACGGAGAGCCTCCCTCAACCCACAGACAGTTGTCTTGGCAAAACGGCACGACCAAAAGACGCAGATGGAAACGATCA
>CAZGER010000205.1:0-4194 GCA_964524565.1 uncultured Chthonomonas sp.
GCAAACATTACTAGGAAAGTGTGTAGTATCGAGGGGTGGGAGGGAACAAACTGATGCGTGCATCAGGCGGTTCGGGTATTGGGGAGACGCATGGTTTTCCGTCGGCTCCCGAGACTCGGTTCGTGCCAGATTTTGCGCCGTTCCGTGTGACGATGATCGACGGTCTGATCGACCGGCCGTCTTCCCTGCGCCTGCCTTCGGTCCCTGGTTCGATCGGTGCGCTCGTTGGTGCGGCGGGCACGGTCGTGCTCCGGCCCAGTGGCGAGCCCACGAGGTTTTTGCACGAGGGTTCGTTGGCGCTTTTGGACCGTTCGCTTCCGCTGACCCTGGAGGTCGGGCGCGGAGTGAACGAGTGGATGCTCTTCGAGATCGATGCGGAGAACGCGCCGACGATCGCGCGGTTGACAGTGGAGGGTGGGCCGGTCATCCGGCACTCCGACTGCGGGGACGACATCGTATTCACCACCCTGTACCGTTCGGCGCTCGATCTGTTGCACGACATGCGCCTGCAGGGGCTTGGGATGCTGTTGGCCACGATGGGCTATGTGCTTGGCCTGGAGAGCCGTAACGACGTTTTTTGTCTGGCGGCGGTGCCTCCGGAGGTGAAGGGGAACCTTCGGGAGCTGATCGTGGACGTTTTGACGGACCCGGCGGCGGACTGGCAGTTGAAGGAGGCGGCGTTGAGGTCTGCGTACAGCCCGTTCCATTTGTCGAGGTCGTTCAAGTCGATGGTCGGTTACGGTTTTCCCGAGTTTGTCGAGCGGTGCCGGACGGGTGTGGCCGTCGGTTGCCTTTTGGTGACGGATATGAGCGCGGACGAGATCAGTCGTTGCGTCGGGTTTGGTTCTATCCAGTCGATGCGCCACGCTGTTCGGACGCACACTGGGTTCTTGCCTTCGGAGATCCGGGGCGAGACGGTTTACGCGGTCACTTCAAACTAAGCAGCTCTGCTGCGCGCTCCATGTCTTTGTCGCCGCGGCCGCTGAGGTTGATGAGGACGCGGGTGCCTGGTTCCGCATGGAGGCTTTTGAGGGCGGCGAATGCGTGGGCGGACTCGAATGCTGGGATGATGCCTTCCCTTCTTGCGACCCATTGGAAGGCTTCGATGGCCTCAGTGTCGGTGGCCGAGGTGTAGGTGACCCTTCCGGTGTCTTTGAGGTGCGAGTGTTCTGCGCCGACTCCTGGGTAGTCGAGCCCTGCGGAGACGGACTCGGTCTCGATCACTTGTCCGAACTCGTCTTGCATGAGGTAGGAGAACGACCCGTGGAGCACTCCGGGCGAGCCGGCGGAGAGGGGTGCGGCGTGGCGTCCGGTCTCGAGGCCGAGTCCACCGGCCTCGACGCCGAGGAGGGCGACGTTTGGATCATCGAGGAAGCCGGCGAAGAAACCGATGGCGTTGGACCCTCCGCCGACGCAGGCGATGCCGATTTCTGGCAGGACGCCGTGGCGTTCAAGGTACTGGGCGCGGGCCTCGGTGCCGATGACGCTTTGGAGCTCGCGGACCATGCGCGGATAGGGCGACGGCCCGGCGGCGGTGCCGATGACGTAGTGGGTCGTCCTGACGTTGGTGACCCAATCTCGGAGGGCTTCGTTGAGGGCGTCTTTGAGGGTTTTTGAGCCGCTTGTGACGGGGATGACGGTGGCTCCGAGGAGGCGCATCCGGAAGACGTTGAGGCGCTGCCGCTCGCAGTCTTCGGCCCCCATGTAGACCTCGCACTGGAGTCCGAGGAGGGCGCAGACGGTGGCGGTGGCGACCCCGTGCTGCCCTGCGCCGGTTTCGGCGATGACGCGCTTTTTGCCCATTCGTTTGGCAAGGAGGCACTGTCCGACGGCGTTGTTGATCTTGTGGGCGCCGGTGTGGTTGAGGTCTTCCCTTTTGATGGCGACCTGGAACCCAGTGTCGGCGGAGAGTCCGGGGGCCTCGGTGAGGGGGGTGGGGCGGCCCACGTAGTCGCGCAGGATGTCTTGGAACTCCTGGCGGAAGGCGGGGTCGTTCCAGCAGGCGTCGAAGGTCGTTTCGAGTTCTTCGAGGGCCGGGACGAGGGTTTCGGGGACGTACCGGCCGCCGTACGGGCCAAATCGCCCCTTTTGAGACATGGTCGGGAGTTTACATCTGGCCAGGGTGCGTCCCCTGGCCGGACGTTGGTGGTTCAGTTCCTTTTGGACCTGCCGACGGGAGCCTCGGGGACGGACTTGTCGAGGTAGAGGCGCACGCCATAGGCGATTCCTCCGCCGATCGCGAGGAACATGGTGCCGAAGAGGAGGATGCGGCCGAAGTTCGGGCCTTGTTTGGCGGCTTCTTCGGCGGAGACGTTTTTGAGCGACTTGACGGCGTTCTCCTGGCCCCCGAGCGAGCCGACGACGTTGGACGCCTTGGAGTCGGTGGTGAGGCTCCCCGGTTGTTTACCGGTGGCGTTGCTGAGATCGTCCGAGCCGAGCACGGTTCCGGATGCTTGGCCTTGGACCTGGTTCATCTGGGAGTCAGACAGTTCGCCGTGGAACTTGGCGTCGCCTGGGCGGTCGATGAGCGGGGCGTAGCTGAAGGCCACGGCGCACAGCGCACAGATTGTGATGCAGAGTCTTTTCATGTCTGTTCTCCTAGTTGGCGACGAAGCCGCGGTCCTGCCACGTTTGTCGTAGGATCGACGGGCTGCGCGGGAGGTCGAGGTCGATGAGTGGTTGGCCCGTCGGCTTGCGCTCTCGGATGCGGTTGTCGTAGTTCATCCTGATGGGGAGGGACCAAGCGACGATGGCCTCATCGCGGCTGATGATGGTGCCGTTGAGGGTCATTCCGCCACCTGCGGTGCCGACGTTTCCGCCACCAACGAAGTTGGTGTAGAGGATGGCGTCGATCTGGTTCACACCGCCAGCGGCGGCGTTTTTGTAGGCGTTCAAGGTCGCGGCGTTGCCTTCCAGGAGGCACTGGTAGCGTTTCATGCCCCAACCGTCGACCTGGTTGGCGTTGAACGCGGGGATGACGTTGCCGTTGTCATCGAGCCTGGGTTTGGTGAACGGCGGGGTCATGTACTTGAGCGGGTAGGTCTCGCCGAAGGTGGTGGTGTTGCCCATGATGACCGACTCGCTGGCGGCGAGTCCGAGGAAGTCTTTCTTTTCGACGGAGTTTTCGACCGACTGCATGTTGGACCCACGGAAATCGGGCGGGTTCTTGTACTTGATCGAGCCGATGATGTGGATGTTGCGCTTGGTGTAGAGCGTTCCCTGCCCCTGGACGAAGCCAGCGATGGCGGCATCACCGTTGCAGGCGACGGGGCCGTGGATCCTGATGGGTTTGTCTGAGGTGCCGATGAGGAGGGCTGTCCCGTTGACGATGCCGTTGGAGCTGATTCGCTGGTAGGAGCCGGTGCTGGAGTTCCAGACATCGACGTAGGCCCCTTTGTAGTTGACGTTGGGAGTGCCGTCGGGGTTGAACTCGCTTTGGGAACCGGCGTTGCCTGAGTAGTTGGGGTTGACGGTGCCATCGCCGAAGGTGGCTTTATCGTCGGTGTAGGCCTTGGATCGGGCGAAGCGTTTGCCGTTGAGATCGGCGGTGTCGGTGACGTTGCCGAAGTCCCTGAGGTCGGGCATGACGACCTGGTCGGTCGGTCTGCCGTCGAGGAGGGTCTTGGTGGCGGTGCCGGTGGTGTTGACCCAGGCATTGGATCCGGTGGAGTCTTCCATGACGGCGCCGAAGATGCGGTTGTTGGCGATCTGGGCCTCGCTGAAGAAGACCAGGTCGCGCCAGTTTTCGAACTCGGCCGATCCGACAGCCCCGTGCTTGGCGGGGTCGTATGGCTGCCTCATGCGCTCTTTGTAAGCGGTTCCGGCGGCGTTGTAGTTGGTGAGGTAGGTTGCGTCGCTCCACTTACTGGGGGCGTCGCTGATGAGGCCGGGTGCGCCGGGGATGAGCCTTTCGTTGTTGGCGGCGATGACGGAGCCGTTCATGGTGCCGGAGCCGCTGATGAACTTGAAGTCGCCGTTGGAGCGCATGTCGCCGTTGACGATGAGGTTGGTCGGCGAGAAGCCCTCCATCCATCCGAAGTTGTTAATGAAGTAGGTGTAGTCGAAGACCTTGGATCGGGCGAGGCGGAACTCGCAGACGACATCGACGGTCTTTCTGGGTTCGTCGGCGTCGGCGATGGCGATTCCGTTTTTGTCGAGCCAGCCGACGGACCTGACGGAGATGAGGCGACCGTA
>CAZGER010000206.1:0-4193 GCA_964524565.1 uncultured Chthonomonas sp.
CTTAGGCGTGTCGAGCGTCAGTCCCTGCGTCGGAACCGGCCGCGGGTGTCCCCGCCGCTGTCGCCGTCGCGCCGACCGCGGTCACGTCCGCCGTAGCCGCCGCCCCGACCGTTCCGGTCGCGACCACCACCGCCGCCGCGACCACCGCTAAACGCAGGACGCTCGCTCACGGGCGGGTTCGGGTCGTTCAGACGCTCGTTGTCCGGGTTCAGGTCGAGCGCCGTCAGGTTGATCCTGCCCATCGAATCGATCTCCTTGATCCGGACGTTCAGGGTGTCGCCTTCGCTCACCACGTCGTCCGGACGACCGATCTTTGCGTGGGTCAGCTGGTCAACCGGGACCATGCCGTCCTTGCCGTTGGGCATCGTCACCATCGCGCCGCGACCCATCAACCGGGTCACCGGGCCAGAGAACTCAAGTCCGACCTCCAGCTCGGCAGTCAACGCCTTGATCATCGTGATCGCGGTCTCGGCCTTCGAACCTTCGTCCGTGGCGATGAGCACCTTGCCGTCCTGCTGGACGTCGATCTCACAGCCGCTCTGCTCGACGATCTTCCTGATGTTCGCGCCGCCAGGGCCGATCAACGCACCGATCTTTTCAGGATTGATCATCACCGTCGTCACCCGAGGTGCGGTCGAAGAGAGCGAAGCCCTCGGCTTCGGCAACTCTGCCTCGATCACGTCAAGGATCTCGAACCGGGCGACCTTCGCCTGGTCCAAAGCGTCCGCAAGCACCTTCTCAGGGATGCCGTCCAGCTTGGTGTCAAGCTGCAGGGCCGTAATCCCCTCCCTCGTGCCAGCGACCTTAAAGTCCATGTCGCCGCTAAAGTCCTCGATCCCCTGGATGTCCGTCAGGATCACAAACTTCTTGCCGTCGCTCATCAGCCCCATCGCGATCCCCGCGACAGGAGCCTTGATCGGCACGCCAGCGTCCATCAGTGCGAGCGTCGAACCGCAAACGGACGCCATCGAGGTCGATCCGTTGCTCTCCAAGACCTCACTGATCAGGTGGACCGTGTAAGGGAAGTTGTCGTCGTCCAAAGGCACCACCGGCAAAATGGCCCGCTCGGCCAAAGCACCGTGGCCGACCTCGCGGCGGCCAGGGCCGCGCAGCGGCCGCGCCTCGCCCACCGAATACGGCGGGAAGTTGTAAAAGTGCATGAAGCGCTTGGCGACCTGCTCCTCGTCCAACTGGTCCATGATGTCCGCGTACTGCGCGTCCTTAGGCATACCCAGCGTCAAAACCGTCATCACCTGGGTCTGGCCGCGGCTGAACAGCCCCGAACCGTGGACCCTTGGCAACATGCCGGCGTTCGCCTCCAGGTGGCGGATCTGTGTCGGCCCGCGACCGTCCGGACGCTTGCCGTCTTCGATAATGAACTTGCGGATCGTCTGCTTCACCGCATAGTCCACCGTCATCGCCATCGTAGAAAGCTTCTCGGCGTCCGCCGCGTAAACCTCGTTGTACTTGGCCGTCAGCTCGCGGACCATGTCGTCCATCGCGCTCTCGCGCTGAGACTTGTCCGCGCTGAAGATCGCAGCCTCGATCGTCTTGGCCTCTTTCTTCATGATCTCTTCGACCAGCTTCTTGTCAGAGGTCTGCTCGACGATCTCCCGCTTCGGCTTGCCAGCGACCTTGGCGAACTTCTCGAACTCAAGACAGATCGTCTTGATGTTCTTGTGGGCGAACAGCAGGGCCTTGACCATGGTCTTTTCGTCGACCTCGCTCGCCCCTGCCTCAACCATCGAGATCGCGCCCTTGTGCCCTGCGACAACAAGGTCCAAAGAAGAGTTCGCTGTCTCTTCAACCGTCGGGAACAAGATGAACTCGCCGTCGATCAACCCGACACGGACGCCGGCGATCGGACCGTTGAACGGAATGTCGCTGACAGCCAGCGCGGCACCGGCGGCGTTGATCGCCAGCACGTCCGGCTGCATCCCCTTGCCGACAGAAAACGGCATCGTGATCACCTGGATCTCGTTCCGGCAACCTTTCGGGAACAACGGACGGATCGGACGGTCGATCAAACGAGAGATCAAGGTCGCTTTCTGGCTCGGACGCCCGCCGCGCTTGATCACGCCGCCAGGGATCTTGCCGATCGCGTACTTGCGCTCTTCAAAATCGCAGACGAGGGGAAGAAAATCGATGCCTTGGCGTGGGTCGCGCGACATCGTCGCCGTCCCAAGGATGACTGTCTCATCCATGCCGAGAAGGACCGAACCGCCAGCTTGCTGGGCGACCCGGCCAGATTCGAGGTTGAAGGTCTTGCCCTCAACCTCAAAGGTGTGAGTGTGAATCATATGTTTGGCCTGTGCTAAATGTGTCTAGCGGGGCCGAACTTCACGGATGCCGAGCTTCGCAATCAGCTCGCGGTACTTCTCAATGTCCTTGGACCGCAAATACCCCTCAAGGCGTCTGCGCTTGCCGACAAGTTTCAACAACCCTTGGCGGGAGTGGAAATCCTTCTTGTTCGTGCGAAGGTGGTCTGTAATCTGCTGGATGCGAGCCTGGAGTACGGCGATCTGGACCTCGGCTGAGCCTGTGTCCGTATCGTTGATCCCGTGTTCCTTGATAATTTCCGATTTCTTAGCCGGATCGAGTGGCATCTGTGTTGTGTTCAGCTCCGTTTAGGATCCCAGGTGCGCCGTTTTCCTCGTACGACCCAGGTGGCCCCGGCTTGGTGATGCCGCTCAGTGCAACCTTGCGTGCAAGGCTCCAGTCAACGGCGCTCATCTAGCCTGCGCCAGAGGCATGATACCAAACCGACCGACAAACCACCCTGGGCCACCCAGGGACACTGGGTCTTCTGGACTCGCGCACCCACCCATAAATGCCCGGTATAACAAACCCGTGCTCGCTTTCCTTGTGGCAGTCTGTGCCGACCTTCCGGGCCAAGAAGTCCAACGCGGCAGGGACCCCTGGGTCTTCCGGTGCATCTTCGAAGACAGGCCAAGGACCCTCATCGTCGCGCTCGGACAAGGACTCTGGTACTCCTTCAACCCCGTCACCTGCGGGACCCACAAAGTCTGGAAAGGCGAGATCGACTTCCGCGGCAAGGTCTTCGATTTCAGCCAGGACAACTCGGCGCCAAAAGGCGACATCCTCGTCCAAAGCGACCAGTACGTCTTTCGGCTCGGAAAAGACGGCCGACTCCCACAAGGATGGCAAAACCGGGGCTGCACCTTCAAAGACGGCGCATGGTGGTTCGGCGAGCGTGGATCGGGCCGCTCCCTCACCTCGCCACCGGTCGACACCAGGCCCTACCAGACCCTCTACCTCGCCTTCGACGAAATCTCCAGAAAGGGAAGGATCGAGGTCTACGCGATCGGCCAGCCCGGGGGCGAGAGCTTCCAGTCCATGACCAGCGTCGATAGCGACACCAACTGGCAGTGGAACTTCAAAAGGATCGAGTCACGTAGCCCGGCCACCAGCTTCCACGTCCAAACAACGCCGGACCAACAAGGCAAGGCGGTCAGGGACGTCCGACTCTTTGGCGACTACTACGCCTGGGCCACCAAGGTCAATGGATGGGTCGAACCCTGCCAGGTCAACTTCAAGGGCTACCAGACCGACGGCACAAAGTCCGTCACAGTCCGGTTCTCCGTCTCCCACAAGGGCAAGACCGCCGACGTCACCCTCCGGCCCGAGCTCGTCACCAGCGCAATAGGCCCATCCTGGAACCTGGCCTACGACGTCAAAAAGCCTTCAGACATGGACCTCTTCATGGTCAACCCGCCACCCGGCAAGTGGGATGGCCTGTCCACCGCCCCCGAAACTCTCTTTGGGGTCCCCTGCGCAAGGGTCCGCTCGACAAAAGTCTCCATCACAGGTAACCCCACCCCATGACGACACTCCTTCTTGCCGCAGTCCTCTCCACCCAGCAGGCAGCCACCGTCCCCGGAGTCACCGTCTGGGTCTGGAACCTCGCCAAGCCGCTCCCACGCTTTCCCATCGTCATCGAGGGCCAAGTCCCCAACGCCTACTTCGTCAACCCCACGGCAGAACTCAAAGACGAGGTCCAAAGCCAAGAAGGGCCGATCAAGGACCAGTTCGCCGGCGAGATGCACGGCGACCTCGTCGCCCCCGCCGCAGGGGTCTACAGGTTCAAGATCGAGGCGGACGATGGCGGAAGGCTTGCCGTCGGCGGAAAACCCGTGTGCGACACAGAAGCGACCGAAGGAACAGAAAACCGC
>CAZGER010000207.1:0-4172 GCA_964524565.1 uncultured Chthonomonas sp.
TCGATCCGGCCCAGGTCGGTGATCATAAAGCCGGTTCTAAAGTAGCCCTGCCGTTCTTTGTCGGGCCTGCTGTAGCGCACCGCCACATCTGCGGCGACGTCCCCGACGTTGGTCGCCACGACCACTCGGGCCGCCTGGCCAACCGGCAGCTGCTTTTTGAGGACCGCGCCAATGCCGCCTGGGCCGACATCTTGGGTCAGCCCTTCTGTCTTGATGCTGCCGCAGGTGACGCTCAGGAACTTGTCGACGCACCGGAGGCGGAGGGCCTCGTCTGACGAGATGAACTTGATCTGGCTGGAAAGGGCGAGAGTGAGAGAGACGGACCTGGCCTCCAGGACCCTGGCGTTGCCGCCCTCGACCGCGGTGAGGATGCCGGAGTTGACGATATCGAGCTTGCCGACAGACTCGAGCCTGGCGTTGAAGACGACCTTGATGTGGTGGCCGAAGCCTTCCACCCTGAACTCGTCCCCGATCTCGACGGGGTGCGGGGAGCTGGTGGACAGGTCGATGGTGCTGCCGAACAGTTCTTCGATCCAGCAGTTGTAAATGCGTGCGTCGCGATATCGCTGGAGGCGCGCTCTTGCCCCGACAAAATCTCGTGCGCCGATCCTTGCCACAGTTTAAGTCTCGGCACGCTCTGCCCTGATCTCCCCGGCCCAGGGTCTGCCGACCGGCCCGCTGGCCGAAAACAGGTATCTCTAGCAGGGACACCGCATGGAACCTGTCAACGGACAAACGCCGAGCAAGGCGACGATAGCCGCCCAAGACAGGTTTGTCCTTGAGTGGGGCCGCATGAGTTCCAGTTGGGGCATCAACCGGACGATGGCGCAGATCCACGCCCTGCTCATCATCACTGGCGAGTCTTTGACGATGGACCAGATCATTGAGAGGCTCCACATCAGCCGGGGGAACGCCAGCATGAACCTGCGCGACCTGTGCGACTGGGGGGTTGTTTACCGGACTAGGAACCCGGGCGACCGAAAGGACCTTTATGCCGCAGACCCGGACGTTGTGCAGATGTTCGGGCGGGTGGTCACAGAGCGCAAGCGCAGGGAGATCGACCCCACCGTCGCCGCGATCCGGGACTGCCTGGCGATCATCCCGGACAACGATCTGACATCGCAGGCGTGCGATGTTCGCAAGAGGCTGGCCACTTTGCTGGAGATATTCGACCTGATCGACCGGGTGTTCAACCAGTTCCTTTCCAACGAGGCGAGGATCCAGACGACAATCTCGGAACTGAGAAAGACGCCCGACGGGATCAGTCAGGCAATTTCGCAGTCGGAACCTGCCGACGGTGGCGGGTAAGGTCTTCGGCAATGGCAACCCGCCAGTCCAAACCGGCCAAATGGGTCAACGCCGCCCCGGTGCTGCCCCTTCGCGACACGGTCCACTTCCCTGGTGTCATCCAGACACTCTTGGTCGGGCGGGAGATGTCGGTCAAGGCGTTCCAGACCGCCCTCAAGGGTGAGCGGGAGACCATCGTGGTGGGCCAGCAGGACCAGACGGTGGACGAGCCCAGCGAGTCCGACCTTTACCGGTACGGGATCCTGAGCGAGATCCTGCACGTGCTTCCTTTGCCGGACGGGACGCTCCGGGTCGTGTTGCGCGGTCTGGCCCGGGTCGCCATCCAGGAGTTTGAGTTCAAAAAGGGGTCGTTCAGCGCCAAGTACGAGGTCTGCGAGCCCGAACCTGTGACGTCGGCAGAGGTCGATGCCCTTGTGCGGGAGTGCTTGGCGACGTTCAACCAGGCGGTCTCGTACGGGCTGCCTGTGCCGCCGGAGGTCAGCGAGACCCTTGCATCGGCCAACCAGCCGGGCCAACTCGCCGACCTGATGGCCCACCACCTTCCGGTTTCTGCCGCCGTCAAGCAGTCGCTTTTGGAGGAGCTGAGCGTCGTGGCCCGGTTGACTTCGCTTTTGGAGCAGCTCACGAGGGAGATGCAGGTTCTGGAGCTCCAATCGAACCTGCGCAACAAGGTCGAGCGGGAGCTGGGGCAGACGCAGCGCGAGTACTTCTTGCGCGAGCAGATGAAGGCGATCCAGAACGAGTTGGGGGGCGACGAGGTCCTGAGCGCAGAGGGGGAGGAGTACCTGGCGAAGCTCCACGCGGCAAACATGCCGGCCGAGTGCCTGGAAAAAGCGATCCAAGAAGTGAAGCGTCTGGAGCGGGCGCCGGTGAGCTCACCGGAGGGCATGGTCATCCGGAACTACCTGGACTGGCTGGTGGACCTGCCGTGGAACATCCAGACCAATGACATGATCGACGTCAGGCGGGCGGCCAAGATCCTCGACCGAGACCACCACGGCCTCGCCCCGGTCAAGGACCGGATCCTCGACTTTTTGGCGGTCAGGCAGCTTTCCGGCTCGCTCCGTGGGCCGATCCTTTGTTTTGTCGGGCCTCCTGGTGTTGGGAAGACGTCGATCGGTCGGTCGATCGCCGAGGCCCTGGGGCGGAAGTTCCAGCGGATCTCTTTGGGGGGCGTGAGGGACGAGTCTGAGATCCGGGGGCACCGGCGCACCTACATCGGTTCGATGCCGGGCCGCCTACTCAAGAGCCTCAAGACAGCCGGAACGCGGAACCCGGTTTTGATGCTGGACGAGGTGGACAAGATGACGACCGACTACAGGGGCGACCCGACCAGCGCTCTGTTGGAAGCTCTCGATCCCGAGCAGAACAGCCACTTCAGCGACCATTACGTCGAGATCCCGTTCGACCTGTCGTCGGTGATGTTCATCGCCACAGCCAACCTTTTGGAGGACATCCCTGCCCCGCTGCGGGACAGGATGGAGATCATTCGGTTCCCGAGCTATATCGAGAAAGAGAAGATCAGCATCTGCAAGCGGTACCTGTTGCCCAAACAGGTTTCGGAGCACGGCTTGAAGCAGCAGCAGATCAAGATCGGACGCGGGGTGTACGAGGCGCTGGTGCGCGAGCACACCCGAGAGGCGGGAGTCCGGTCGCTCGAGAGGGCTGTCGCGACCCTGTGCCGCAAGGCGGCAAGGATGATCGCCGAGGGCCACTCGGAGAGTGTCCATGTGACCTGCGAAAACCTGGGTTCGTTCCTGGGGCGGGCGAAGTACAGGTACGGGGTCAGGAGCGGCAAGTCAGAGATCGGGGCGGCGACCGGGCTGGTGTACAGCGAACACGGCGGTGACATCGTCACGATCGAGGCGATCTTGACCGAACCCTACGGCGAGCAGCCGACGATCCAACTGACCGGCTCGCTAGGCGACGTGATGAAAGAGTCTGCCTTGGCTGCCATGACCTATGTGCGCGCAAACCGGTCCAAGATCGGCAGGGGCGAGTTCCGGCACGACATCCATATCCATGTGCCAGAAGGCGGGGTCCCGAAGGACGGCCCTTCGGCAGGCGTCACGATGCTGACTGCGATCGCATCAGCGTTTTCTGGCCGGGCCGTGCGGTCCGATGTCGCGATGACGGGCGAGATCACGCTGCGCGGCCGGGTGTTGGGCGTCGGCGGGGTGCGGGAGAAGGTCCTGGCGGCCCACCGCGCCGGGATTCGTCATGTGATCCTGCCCAAGGAGAACGAGCGCGACCTGGACGATCTACCAACCAGCGTTCGCGAGCGCCTGACGTTCGAGCTTGTCGAGCAGGCCGAAGAAGTGCTCGCCGCAGCCCTCAGACCCTAATCGACCGGCCGGGTACCTACGTCGAGCATCCTTTGCAGGGCGATCCTGGCGTGCTGCGCGATGTCGTCCGGTACCAGCACATGGTTGTGGACCCGCCCCTCGACAAGTTCTTCGAGGATCCAGCAGAGGAAGGACGGATGGATCCGGTACATCGTGGCGCACGGGCAGACCTCCGAATCCAGGCAAACCACCGTCTTGTCCGGGTTCTTGGCGGCCAGGCGTCGAACCAGGTTGATCTCTGTGCCGATCGCCCACTTGGTGCCGGGCGCTGCCTGTTCCACCATATGGATGATGTACTCTGTTGAACCGGCATAGTCGGCGGCCTGGACCACATCGAGCGTGCATTCCGGATGGACGAGGACGTTGACACCGGGATGCTCGGCCCTTGCCTGTTCGATCTGTCCGACCGTGAACCTCATGTGGACCGAGCAGTGCCCCTTCCACAGAATGACCCTGGAACTCATGACCGCTTCTGGAGACTGTCCACCATACGGTTTATACGGGTCCCAAACGATCATC
>CAZGER010000208.1:0-4150 GCA_964524565.1 uncultured Chthonomonas sp.
ACGATATAGCCGTCGGCGACCCTCACCGCCTTGGCCTCCCAGTCGCCGCGCCACTCGCGCTTGGCCGCCCGTCCACCCGCGATGTTCTCGTACTTAGTGCCCAACGGGTTGACAAAAAACTGCGAGTTGCCGGCTACGATCCTCCGGTTCATCGGGTCGAGGATGAGCCCGACGAAGTCCTCCCCCTCGAACTCCGTACCACGCTGCACAGTCCGGCCCACGATCCTGTCCGGCTGGCTGTCGTAGGCGTAGATCAGCGCATAGACGCCCTTTTCACCCAAGCCGACCCGCGCGACCGTTCGCTCCGGCATCGGCTTGCCTGTTGCCTGCTCAAGAAAGTTGTCGAGCGTCGCTGCCCCGTCCCACTCCCCCTCCGAGACCGTCCCGTCGATCTTGGGCGGGTTCACCAGCACCGGCGCCGCCAAAGAGAGGCTCTGGCACTGGGCAAGGCAGCACAGGGCCGCCCCGGCGGCAAGGAGGATTGAGCGGTGGTTCAGCATAGGGCAGGGAGGTCGGCAACCTAGGGAGATACACGGGCCAAAGTCGATCCGGTTCCCTCAAATTCTAGTCATTTTGGAAACTACCACCGCCCCTGGGCAGGTATCATCACTAGCGGGTGTTTTGCCCAAATCTTTTTGGCCAGGTGCGGAGGGCGCTTCCTGATTCTGGCCGATTGTTAAGGAACTTATTATGGTGTACCGGCCCATTCGCTACGAACAGATGATGAAGGCCGCCGAGGGCATGGACGTGAGGGCACGTCGTATGTTTGAAGGCATGGCCATTTACAGCGGCGAGAAAATGTTCGCCTACTTGGTTGGTGAGGACATCGGGCTGAAACTGAGCCCGAACGACCTTGAGGAAGCCATGACGATCGAAGGGGCCGAGCTCCTGAGGGCCAACCCGACCAGCGACCAACCGATGAAAGAGTACGTCCGAATGCCGCAAGAGGTGCTGGACAACTACGACTCCTTTGTCGCATGGGTCAGGCGCAGCGCAGACTATGCCACCGGACAGTGTGTCCACTAAGGGCGGAACAAACCTGGTCAAGCACTTGTCAAACATCTTTGTTAGGGTAGGCAACGTGGCCTCCCTACACCCATCATAAAACTGAATCTTCGGGGTCTGGTATCCAGGCCCCACTTTTGTTTTTGAGTCCACAGTGAGAAAAATAGCGGTCATTACAAGCGGCGGCGACGCACCTGGGATGAACGCCGCCGTGCGCGGTGTCGTCCGGGCTGCCCTCGGAAGAGGGTGCGAGGTCGTCGGCTTCTCCCACGGCTACCAAGGCATCATCGGAGAAGAGACCCTCGACCTCACCTCCCAGACCGTCGGCGGAGTCATCTCGCTCGGAGGGACCATCCTCCGCACCGCCAGAAGCCCAGAGTTCCGCGAGCCGGCGGGAAGGAAACAAGCGATCCAGGTCCTGATGGAGCACCAGATCGAAGGCATGGTCGTCATCGGAGGCGACGGCTCCCTCACCGGCGCCAAAGCCCTCCAGGACGAGTTCGACTTTCCCGTGGTCGGCGTCCCAGCCTCCATCGACAACGACATCAGCGGCACCGACTACTCCGTCGGCTTCGACACCGCCGTCAACACGGCGATGGGAGCGATCGACAAGATCCGGGACACCGCCTACTCCCACGAAAGGGTCTTCGTCGTCGAGGTCATGGGGCGCAACAACGGCTTCATCGCTCTGGAGGTCGCCCTGAGCGCCGGCGCAGAGGCCGTCCTCATCCCAGAGGTGCCTTTCTCCCTCCTCGAGATCTGCGACAACCTGCGGACAGGCAGGAACAAGGGCAAGCGAAGCTCGATCATCGTCGTCGCCGAGGGGGCCGCACGGGCCAGCGAGGTCGCCGAGTTCGTCCGCAAGAACACAGGGTTCGAGGTCCGGGAATCCGTCCTTGGACACATCCAAAGGGGCGGCTCACCAACCTCGTTCGACCGCGTCCTTGCCCTCCGACTGGGGGCCGAGGCCGCCAACCGCATCGCCTCTGGGTTCCACGGCGAAATGGTCGGTGTGGACGGCGGACGACTCGTCCACCACCCACTCAGTTACGTGCTCTCCACCGAGCGCTCGATCGATCCGGGCAAGCTCATGCTCGTGGAAGTCATGTCCCAGTGACGGTCACGGTCACCCTGAACGCCGCCCTTGACCACCTGATCCTGGTCGAAGGACTGCGGCTGCACGACACAAACCGCATCCAGGGCTTCCAGACCGACGCCGGCGGAAAGGGAATCAACGTCTCGCGCATGATCACCGAGCTAGGGGGCGAGACGGTCGCCACCGGGTTCCTGGGCGGCGGCGCCGGGGCAGCCGTGTGCCATGTCCTGGACGCCGAAGGCGTCCCCCGCGACTTCGTCCAAACCGCCACCGAAACCAGGACGAACGTCAACGTGGAATCCGCAGACGGGCCGCCGACCACGTTTAACGCCAGAGGAGGGCCGGTCTCCAACCACGAGTGGCAGCAGCTCCTCGACCGGTGCAAAAGCCTCTTCGCCCGCGCCGACACTGTCGTCCTGGCCGGATCACTGCCCACCGGAGTCCCCGAAGACGCCTACGCGCAGATCGGTAACCTGGCCAAAGAGGTCGGATGCTTCCTGGTCCTCGATGCCGACGGAGACGCCCTCGTCAGCGGCCTAGGTGCAAAACCCGACATGGTCAAACCGAACACAAAAGAGGCCGGAAGGCTCCTCGGACGCCCGGTCGGAGAGACTGAACAGCTGGCGGTCGAGGCCGCCCGGCAGGTCCAGACCCTCTCCGGCGCAAAGGTCGTCGCCCTCTCTCGCGGGTCGAACGGGTGCGTCCTCGTGTGCCCAGAAGGGACGTTCGTAGGGGAAGGCGTCAAGGTCACACCCAGGTCGACGATCGGGTCTGGGGACTCCCTGGTCGGCGGCATCCTCGTGGCCAAATCCAAAGGACTCTCATGGGACGAGTGCCTGCGATGGGGCATCGTCGCCGGGGCCGCGACCGCCGTTTCAGACGGGACCCGCATCGGCACCAAGGCAGAGTTCGACGAGTTGTTCCCGAGCGCCGTCGTCCGCAGAGTCTCCTAGAGCCGCTCGGCCCGAAAGGTATCATCGCAGGTCACTGCCGGGGTGGCGGAATGGTAGACGCGGCGGTCTCAAAAACCGCTGAGGTAACACTCGTGCGGGTTCGAGTCCCGCCCCCGGCACCATCCTATCCTGGTTCGAACACCACGACCCGAGGAATTCCAGCCAGATCCTCGCGCGTCAGACTGTGGCGCCATCCGGCCGACTCGAACAAAGCAGTCACAGCCGCCTCCTGGCCCGCCCCGATCTCCATCACGATCGCACAGGCCGTGTGCGCCATCGCCCCTTGCGCCAGACGCTCGTAGACCTCCAGCCCAGACTCACCCGCGTACAAGGCAGTCTGAGGCTCATAAAGGCGGACCTCGTCTTGCAAAAAGTCAGATAAGGCCACGTACGGTGGGTTAGAAACGACAACGTCGAACTTCCGACCCTCGAAACGATCAAACAGGTCGGAAACGCAAGCCTCAACCTCCACTCCCAGGCGTTCCGCGTTCTGGACAGCCGTCTTCAAGGCCGCCTCGCTCACATCACTAATGGTCACCTGCAGCAAAGGGTTCTCTGCCTTGATCGTCAAGCCCACGCACCCAGAACCGGTCCCGATGTCCAGGACGCTCGCCGCCTGCTTCTGCCCACACAGGTCCAGGACGACCTCCACCAGGTGCTCTGTTTCCTGCCTCGGCACCAAGACCGACTCGTCCACGACGAACTCCCGGCCGAAGAACTCGCGTCTGCCCAGGATGTACGCGAGCGGCACCCTCGAGGCCCGCCGCTCGACCTCCGACCGGCAAAATCCCGCAGGGACTTCCTCCTCCGGGTGGGCCATCACCCAGCTCCGGTCCCTGCCCAGAGCGTGCGCCGCCAGCAACCGCGCATCGAGCAATGGTGATTCGACACTACCCGCTTCCAGGGCCGCTGCCGCCTCCAAAACCCAGTCCGACAGCCTCATTTCAGCGCGTACTGTTCCAACTTGCCGAACATCGCCGGGGCCAGTTCTGCCCGGATGTAAATGCCGTCCTCCCGGTACTCCTTGACCAACACCGTGCCAAAGTCGTACGCCCCCTCGACGAGGTTCGACTGGTCGTAGGGGACCACTGCCTCC
>CAZGER010000209.1:0-4140 GCA_964524565.1 uncultured Chthonomonas sp.
GGTCGATCCACCCGGGCCCCCACCAATGATCGCTACGTCGCAACTGAGTTCTCTGGTGCTGTCGCCACCCACACCGAAAGTATACAGTCGCGACGTTTGAACTCAGGCTGCTGGAATTGCCTGGTCTGGCCACCGTTTTTGCAGGATCCTGAAGAGGGGAGAGGCTGTGACGGTGGTGACGATGGCCATGAGCACCAGCATCGTGTAGAGCGTCGGGGTGATGACACCGTGTTCGAGCCCTATGTTGATGATGATGAGTTCCATGAGTCCCCTGGCGTTCATGAGGGTGCCGATCTTTGTCGCGTCGGCCCAGGTTTGCCCGGTCACCTTTGCGGCGAGAAGGCACCCCAGACCCTTGCCAACGAAGGCGACCACGGTGATGAGGAGCGCGATTCCCCACAGGGTGGGCGAGTTGAGCAAACCGACCTGGGTGTTGAGGCCCGAGTAGACGAAGAAGAACGGCAGCAGGAGGATCGTTGTGAGTTGGGTGAGCCTGTTGGCGACGTTGGCGGTCGCCTCGTTTTTGGGGACGACCATTCCGAAGACGAAGGCTCCGAACACAGCGTAGATCTGGATGGAGTCGGTGATCCATGCAGAAACCAGCAGTCCGACGAGGATGATGCTGAGGTGGTGGTCGCCAAAGTCCTCGAGCTTTGACGGAATGACCTTGGCCAGCACAGGTTTGGCGAGGAACCATGCAACCAAGAAGAAGACCGCTCCTCCGCCTAGGGCCATTGCGGCGTGGACGATATCGTTGTTGACCTGGGTGAGGACGATCGCGAGGAGAATCCAGGAGAAGACGTCGTTGATGGCGGCGGAGACGATGGCGACCGTGCCCATGGCTGTTTCGGTCAGGCCCGTCTCTTTGATGATCCTGGCCAGCATCGGGAAAGCGGTGATGCACATGGCCGCCCCCAGGAAGAACGCGGCCTGCCAGGTTCCGACGCCGTCGACGAAGAGTTCGAACTTGGGCTGGAGGGCCAGCGAGGCGAGCCCACCCATGATGAGTGGGAACAAGATGCCTGCCGCGGCGACGGCAGTGGTGCCCTTCTGATGGCCCTTGAGTCGGTTGATATCGAGCTCCAGCCCGATCACGAACATGTACAAAACGAGTCCTAGTTGGCTGACCACGTACAGGACTTGCATGGTCGGGTGCATGCCACCGCTCGCGAGTTTTGTCGGGAAGAGGGCGACTTGGACGTTCGGAAGCAGCAGCCCGAAGAGCGACGGTCCGAGGATGACACCGACGATCATCTCGGCGACGACCTGGGTTTGTCCCAGGTACTTACGGGCCAGGTATCCAAAGCCAAGGCAGACCGCAATGATGATTGCGGCCTGCAAGAAGAAGTGCGCAGCAAGTTGAAGAGGGGTCATAGCAACTCTCGCGAGAGAGTATGTCACACGGGTGGTGGGTGATATCAATAAGTTGGTTGCTTTCCAGGTTGCAGACGTGCGTCGGGCCGGGCAGGGGAGAGCGGTGCTAGCGAGGAACCCTGTGTGCAATCATATGCAAATATAATATGATTTAGACGGCGCTGTTTTTGCTGGTGCCTGAGGGCTTTAGCGCGTTGGCGCCTTTTCGTGCGCTTGAGACTTTGGGGTGTCGGTTGTTGGGTAGGTGAGCCTGTGATTGAAGGCTGAGTCAGGGGAGGGGACGGTCTTGGGGGCGGCCGAGGACGAAGGTCCAGAGCGCGTTTTGTTGGTGGTTCCAGTGTTCCTGGCGTGTCTTTCCGCGGGCAACCTCGAGAGTCACGAGGGGGATGTTGTGGTGCCGACAAAACCGGCCGAGCGAACCCGGAGTCGGGTAGCCGATGGTTGCGACCTTCATGTTGTTGGATAAAGACATAAATATGGCAATATCCTGCCCTTTATCTGTATCAAAGTCCAGGATATCGGCGAAACCATGAACACTGAGGATCCGGGCGGGCTTGGTCTGCTCGATCACTTGCCTGAGAACGACGGTCTCCGGTTCGGAGTAGGGTGCTGGGCCAGGGTTCATCCTGGCCGATCTGCCGGCTGGCTGCCAGTCGAACTCCATGTTGCGGTTGATATCGACTCCTGCGGCGTTTGTCCTGGTTCCTGCGGCGACTCCATCCGGGTTGACCTGGAAAACAAAGTAGACCGACAGCCCATTGATCAAGGTAGGGTGGCTCCTTACATCCTCGTACAGATCTTCGACAAGTGGCCATGAAGGGAGCTCGTCGCCGTGGACTCCGCCCAGGATGAGGACGCTATAATCGCCAGTCCCTAACTTGCGAAGAACGATGGGTCGGTTCTCACGTGAGTAACCGCACACGACGGGCACTTGGGATTGGACGTGCATGAGGGTGACCAGGGCGCCTGTCATGGGGAGCACCTCTCTTTTACCTTTTTGCGAAGACAGGGGTTGACACGTCGAAAGTAGACATGTGTATACTCTTTGGATGGACGTGATAAGCGCGTTGCTGGAGTCTTTCGTCCGGCAGGCCAGGATGGTGGATTCGTTGGCCGGGCTGATGACGGAAGGGAACAGGCATGCGAAAACCGACCCCGAGGGATGGTCGCTGGACTATCATCTTTGCCACATTCACGAGGTCCGGTACTGGTGGTTGCAGAACGTCTCGCCGGAGGACGCGGGGGTGCTTCGGGACGTGTTCGACGGAGAGACGGAGCAGCCGATCGAGAGCCTGGACGAGATCCGGGCGTGCCTACAGCACAGCGCGCAGATCGTCCACGACGTGGCGGCGCGGCTCATTTCGGACGGCACGCAGCGGGTCGGCAGCTATGATCACCCGGTGTTCTTTCTCCAGCACATGCTTTGGCACGACGGTTACCACTATGGGCTTGCCAACCTTTGTTTGAGGCTTGCTGGCGAGGCGCCTTCTGAAGAGTGGGAAGAACTCAACGTTTGGGGGAAATGGCGAGACCCGGAAACATGGTAGGTGTGCGGCTTTTGTTATACTGTTAACATGGTTTCTGCCTTGGCAATGCTGGGCTTGCTGGGTGCCGCGCACGTGCCACAAGACCGCGCGGACGTGAGGATCGAGAACGATTCTGCGTTCGGCGTGAGCGTCTTGGTCAAGGGCAGTCATGGGCTGCACGGCCCGATCGGGACCGGCGATTTTTTGGAGGTCAACAGTGGGTTCAAGGTCGGTGAGAACCAGTGCCTTGCCATGCGTGAGCTTGGGCAGGACGGTAGGAACAGCCTCAAAACGTTTTCGCCGTTGGCGGTGTTCAGGCCGGTGGTCTATCGGCAGGCTGGAGGCTTGCCGCCCAAAAAGCAGGTCCTTGCGATCACCGATGCGAGCTTTCGGACGATCAAGAGCGTCGAGAGGAGCCGCGATTTTTCCATCGAGAACAACACTGGCTATGACATCACTGTCGTGGCCCACGGCCTGGCCGGTGCGTTTGGCCCGGTGGGGCCAGGGAAGACCAGGTCGTTCAGTGGCGCCCTCGGGGTGGGAACGACCGACGCGGTTGTGCTGGCCCTCACGGGGCCTAACTTGGACGATAAACCGATCGATTTTGCCCTCGTCCGGGTCGGAGCGGACGGTGGCCGACGGGTGAGGTTGGTGGTGACGGACAAGGCCTTCGGCCCGGGTGGGCTCCCTCCCAGGGCCGGGCCTGGGAACGAGATCCCGGTCGCGGCCCTGCCATCCTTGGACGGCAGGTGGCGGATGCCAGACGGGCCGGTCGTTGAGATTTCTGGCGAGACGGGCCGCTGGGTGGAACTGGGGTACCTCAGTGAGTTTGGCTTCAAGGTCGGGGAGGTCGGGCACAGGAACATGCGCCGCAACCCGGCCAAACCGTCGGAGTTCACCGGGGAGTACCTGCGCAAGTTTCGCGGCGGGGAGATCGACAATTGGTATCCCATCACGGTCACCGTCACGGGCCCATCGACGGCCACGAGCGGCGGGCAGACCTGGACGAAGGTGGACTTGGCCTTGGGCCGGTAGTGGGCTGAGGAGGGAGGGATGTGCCGAAGGCGGTCTGACCAGCCTGCAGGCCCGGCGCGCGAAGCCCGTCACAGTAACCCCCAGCAAGCCTGAATCAAGCTGCTAACAAAGCAAACTTGGTGCCCAGGAAAGGACTCGAACCTTCACTCCCTTGCGGGAACTAGTACCTGAAACTAGCGCGTCTACCAATTCCGCCACCTGGGCA
>CAZGER010000210.1:0-4133 GCA_964524565.1 uncultured Chthonomonas sp.
CTCTGAGCGTCCGGTGGTGCTGCGGCACTCGAACGGTCATGCGAGTGTCGCGAACACGGCGGCTTTGGTGGCAGCGGGGATCGGGGAATCGACGCAAGATCCCGAGGGTGGCGAGTTCGTGCGGGACGCGTCGGGCCAGATGAACGGCGTACTTTTGGAGAAGGCGCACGAGGCTGTGACGGGTTGCGCCCCTGAGCCGGACGAAGACGAGATGGTCGAGGCGATCCTGCGGGCGACGAACAGGATGTCGGGTTTTGGGATCACGTCGGCGATGGACATGATGACTGGCCGGTGGAACCTGGAGCGCGAACTTCGGGCTTACACGCGGGCTTCGGAAAGCGGGTGCAAGGTCCGTTTGAGGCTGTGCCTCCAGTGGGGCACGGTGCTGGGGCCACGGGGGATGGATGCAGGATTGCTCTCAGAACTGCAAGATTCTATGCTCGACGAAAAATGCAAGGTTTGGGGGCTGAAGGTGTTCGCGGACGGGGCGATCGGTTCAGCGACGGCGGCGATCCATGGACGGTTCTTAACCACCGAAGGGAACGGTCAGCTGATCTACACTCCGGAGAACCTGAGAGCGATCGTCGGGAAGATCGACGCGGCGGGGCACAGGGTCGCGGTCCACACGATCGGGGACCGGTCGACAGACCTTGTGATGGACTCGATCGCGGAGACAAGCGACCCTTCTCGACACAGGATCGAGCACGCGATGATCCTCTCGGACGCCCAGATCGAGCGCATGGCTGGGTTGGGGTGCAACCTGACGATGCAGCCTGAGTTTTTGAAGCGGTTCGGGCACGCGTACCGGGCGCAGCTGGCTCCCGAGGTGGCGAGCCGGCTCAAGCGGTTCTGGAGCGTCGTGGACGCCGGGATCAAGGTCGGGTTTTCGAGCGATGCGCCGATCGTGCCGGGCGATCCTTGGGACGGGATCGAGTGTGCCGTCGAGCGGCCCGAGGGGTTTGACCCTGCTGAGAGCCTGGTCCTGAAGGAGGCTATCGAGGCGTACACCACCCACGCAGCGGGTGTTTGCGAGGACCCTGACCAGGGCAGTTTTGAGGTCGGCGGATTGGCGGATTACCAGGTGTACGAGTCTGAGCCGGGGATCGGGAGCGCACCGAAAGAGGTGTATCTTGGCGGCGTTCGGGTGACTTAGGCCCGGGTAGACCGAATCGGGAACGCACAATGGGCTGATGAAACACGCGCTTGTGATCTACTCGGGCGGGCTTGACACGACTGTTTGTGTGCCCTTGATGCGAGAGCGCGGCTTTGACCGGATTTCGACGGTCACGATCGACGTTGGCCAGCCTGCGGAGGACATCGAGCAGGCGAGCGAACGGGCCAGGGTTCTGGGCACGGAGCACACGGTTGTGGACGCCAAGTCCGAGTTTGTGCGTGACTACTGCTGGGCTGCCGTCCATGCCAACGCCGACTACTTTGGGTATCCGCTGAGCACGGCGATCGCACGGCCCTTGATCGCGAAGATGGCGGCGGAGGCGGGGCTTTCGGTGGGGGCGGACGCGTTTGTCCACGGGTGTACGGGCAAGGGGAACGACCAGTTCAGGATCGAGTTTGGGCTGAGAATGTTCGCTCCGAGCCTGCCGATCATTGCCCCGGTGCGGGAGGGAAACCTTTCGAGGACTTGGGAGATCGAGTACGCGGAGCGGGTCGGTGCGCCGATCGGTCAGAGCAAGGAGAAGATCTGGTCGATCGACGAGAACCTTTGGGGCAGGTCGATCGAGGGGGGCCGTCTTGAGGACCCTTCGCAGGGGCCGCCGGAGGAGATCTTCCAGTGGACACGGTCGTTTGAGGACTCGTTGGACGCTCCGCAAGAGGTGACAATCGGGTTCAAGAAGGGCTCTCCGGTTTCGATCGACGGCGCAGTGCTTGACCCGGTGGACCTGTTGGCGAAGGCAAACGAACTTGCGGGGTCGCACGGTGTCGGGCGGATCGACATCATGGAGGACCGGCTGATCGGCCTGAAGGTGCGGGAGAACTACGAGTGTCCCGGCGCTGTGTTGCTGATCGCAGCCCACAAAGCTTTGGAGGCCCTGGTCACGACGCACGAGGAGCGCAGGTTCAAAGGTCTGGTCGACGCCCAGTGGGCAGAGCTTGCCTACCAGGGGCTTTGGTGGGACCCGCTGATGGAGGACCTGACCGCGTTCATCGGCTCGGTGCAGCAGCGCGTGACGGGGTCTGTGACCCTGCGGCTGTTCAAGTCGAGCCTGCAGGAGGTCGGGCGGACGTCGCCTTGGGCGCTGTATTCGGAAGCGGCGGCGAGCTTTGACGACACGGCAGAGCTGGAGCAGAACAAAATGACCGGGATGGTCCAGACGCACGGCATGGCGAGCCTTTTGTACTCGCAGCTGAAGAACGAGCGATGAGAAAGCTCTGGGGAGGGGTCTTCAGCGAGGAGGGGGATTCCCTGCTCGACCGCTTCGGCCAGTCGATCGAATCGGACCTGACGTTTTGGCGAGAGGACGTGTTTGGCTCGATCGCCCACGCTGGCGCGCTGAAGGACGCCGGGGTGCTGACGGCCCCGGAGCACTCCGAGCTGGTCACGGGGCTCAACCGGATCCTTGAGGAGGGTGCGGAGTCGCTGCCGATGGACGTCGAGGACATCCACACGGCGATCGAGTTTCGCTTGGGCGAGTTGGTGGGGGAGGTCGCGGGCAAGCTCCACACGGGTCGGAGCAGGAACGACCAGGTCGCAACGGCGACGCGGCTTTGGCTCCGGCGGGCTTGTGTCGAGACCGGGCTGGCGATCAAGGAGTTTCAGGCGGCGGTGCTGGCGCAAGCCACGGCTCACGCGGCGACGCCTCTGCCCGGCGTCACGCACCAACAGCACGCCCAGCCAGTGACTCTGGGTTTTCATTTGCTGGCGTACTTTTTTGCGTTCCAGCGGCACGGGGCGCGGATCCAGGCGGTTGCGAGGTTCGCTGGCGGGTCACCTTTGGGGTCTGCGGCTCTCGCGGGGACTCCGGTGCCGGTGGACAGGTGGAGAGAGTCGGACGAGCTTGGGTTTGAGGCCCCGATGCCAAACTCGCTGGACGCGACTTCGGAGCGGGGTTACGTGCTGGACGCTCTGCACGCTTCGGTGCAGGTGATGACCGACCTGAGCCGGTTTGCGAACGAGACCGTTTTGTGGTCCACGCCGGAGTTTGGGTTTGTGCGGCTGCCCGATTCTGTGACGACGGGATCGAGCATCATGCCGCAGAAGCGGAACCCTGACCCGGCGGAGCTTGTCCGCGGGAAGGCGGGGCGGGTGCTTGGGAACTACGTTTCTGTCGCGACGATGATGAAGGGGCTCGTTTTGGGCTACAACCGGGACACGCAGGAAGACAAGCCCCCGCTTTTTGACTCTGTGAGGACGATTTTGGACTGTCTGGAGGTCTGCACGCTGTTGATGAAGTCGGCAGAGTTCCAGGCTGGAGCGATGTCCAGGGCGATGCGGGCGGACTTCACCACTGCGACCGACCTGGCGGACGCGTTGGCGGGACAGGGGATCCCGTTCCGTCAGGCCCACGAGCTGGCCGGGAAGATCGTTCGGCACTGTCTTGAGGCTGGAACCGGGCTTGAGGACCTTTCTGCGGAGGACTTTGCGGCGTTCGGCGTGGAGGACCCGGCAGGGATGGTGACCAAGGTGACGATTGAGGCTTCCCTTTCTGGGCGGGAGACGTATGGCGGAACCGGCCCGAAATCGGTGGGAAACCAGCTGAGGCAGGCCGAATCGATGCTGAAAGAAGACGGATTTTTGTCATTGTGGCCCGGTCGGGACTGACGCAAGCCGGTTGAGAAGTGGCTAAACTGGCGGCGTGATGAAAGCGCGCACGCTTTTCTTTGTCGGGGCGGCCATTTTGGGCCTTGCCCTGGCGGCATGCACCCCACAGGGTGAGCACGCATCGACCGGGGGCGGGACTTCGGGCGGGGGCGAGACGGCTCCTACCAAGAAGTTCAAGATCGCAGTTTCTATCCCGGCTGCCGACCACGGTTGGACAGCGGGCCTTGGATGGTGGGCGAACAAGCTGGCCAAGGACCACGAGGCAGAGGCCGAGATCGTGGTGAGCCCGGCCAAGAGCGCCGACGACCAGGTGAAGAGCCTTGAGACCCTTTCGAGCCAGGGCTTTGACGCCCTA
>CAZGER010000211.1:0-4126 GCA_964524565.1 uncultured Chthonomonas sp.
CCGTCAACGCCGCCAAGGCAGCAATGAGAGTGATTTTGGTGAGTTTCATTTAAGTGACTTGTCTCCGTTTTTTGGGCCGACGCCTGAAAAGCCAGAGGCCTTCCTAACCTCAAGCGGGTGAAACACCAGTCTCGCCCACCCGAAAATGGCGGTTGTTGTCGCCAAACTTCGAAGCCCACCGTTTCTAACAACGGCAGTCATAAATACGTGCCCGGGCCAGTTTCGGTTCTAGAATTTGACCGCGTAGGACAGATTTCCGATCGAGTTGCCACCAAAGGCCAGGTTGATCCCTGCGACCCCGACACCGAACGTTCCGCCCGAAAGCGACTCGTAACCCGCCCTCAAAAAGATCCCCTTGGACACCAGCCACTCCGCACCGAACCTGAACTCGGACGACCCTGCGTTGTTCGTGGCGTCGTACCAGTCCGCCGCCAGGACAAAGTTCTCCTTGGTCATGTACCCGATCCCAAAATTGAACGTCCTCACGTACGGCTTCACCTGGTTCAGCCCCGGCACCCCGTTCGGGAACGTCCCGTTGAACGAGGTGTTCGGCTCAACCAGGTTCTCGATCGTCATGCCGTAGAAAAGGCCCTGGTCCTTGGCCGCGCTCGCGATCAGCCCCAGGTCGATCCCCACCCCGTTCTTTGAAAGCACCGAACTCCCGCCCATCTCTGGAGCGGGTGAACCGGGCTGGCCGTTGGATATCTGCGTGCCAGTGACAAAGTGGTGCGAATAGTAGCTCCGCACCAGCTTCACCCTCACGCCGACCGAAAGGTCCAACGCTCCAGGAGTGTTCAGCCGCCTACCGTACGCGGCAGAGAACTGGTATCCGCCAAGACCGTAGGCGTCCAGCTGCGCCGCACCGGGAGGGTTCCCCTGCGCCCCGCCAGAGACCCAGTTCTGCAACTCGGTGTTCGGGACAGTGGAGGCCAGACCGTCACCCGCCGCGTCCACTGCGAGGCCCCCGGCAAAAAGCCCCCACCTGAGCCCCAGCCCGAACTGCGAGTTCTCGTCCCCAAGCCTCCTGGCGATGAGTGAAAGGTCGTTCGGGTCGAACCCGCCGCTCCCGATCGAGCCGGAAAAGTCAAAGACGTCCGACAAACTCACGCCCTGCAAACGGGCGGCGAGCCCTGGCGATTCGAACCGGAGGTTCCCGCTGACCAGGCCGTACACCGCCGGGTTGAGCGTCCCGCTATGGATCCAGTCGTAAGGGACAGCCAGTCCTGCGCGACCCATCCCTGCCGCCCGCCCAGAACCCAGGATCCAGTCAGCGCTCGATACCGCCGCAAGACCGAGCAAAAGTGTGCCGAAAACCGTGCGTGTGGGGCCGTTCATCCTATGGTTGTGACGTTCCGGGGGCGGTCGCCGGTGCGATCACGGCCCGGCGGGCGCTTGGCACCATAATGTCCTGGTGTCAGAGAGCCGGCAGAACGTGCGCATCGTCACCCTGGGTTGCGCCAAGAACGAGGTCGACAGCGAGGAGATCGCTGGCGTCCTCCAAGCCGAAGGGCTCTCCGTGGACGGCCGCCTACTAGCAGACGTGACGATCGTCAACACGTGCGGGTTCCTGGAGTCCGCCAAACAGGAATCGATCGCTGCCATCCGAAAGGCGGTCGCGGAAAAGGGCAAGGGAAGGGTCATCGTTGCCGGGTGCCTCGCCCAGAGGATGGGAAAGGAACTGTCCATCGTGGCCCCAGGGGCGGACGCCTACGTCGGCGTCGGGCAGATGGGCAGGTTCGGCGAGATCGTGTCCGGTCTCGGCAACCGGCAGACCCTCGATGTCTCGGCCCCCCACCACCGCTGGGCGGCAGTGGAAACAAGGGCCAGGACCGGCAAAGCTTGGTCCGCCTACCTCAAGGTGAGCGAAGGCTGCGACCACAAGTGTACGTTCTGCACCATTCCAAGCTTCCGGGGAAGGCACGCCAGCAAGCCGGTCGAACGCATCCTCGACGAGGCGCGATACCTCGCCGCCACTGGCTGCAAAGAGATCAACCTGATCGCCCAGGACGTCACCCAGTACGGGTTCGACCTCTACGGACGCTTCACCCTCCCAGACCTTCTCAAGCTGCTCGACGCCACCGACGGCATCGAGTGGATCCGCATCCTCTACTTCTATCCAAACCGACTGACCGACGAGGTGATTGAGGCTCTGGCGACCCTGGACAAGGTCCTGCCCTACATCGATATCCCCCTCCAGCACACCCACCCCGACACGCTCCGGCGGATGAAACGCCCCTGGGACGGCGACCGGTATCTCAAGCTGTTCGAAAAGGTCAGAAAAGCTGTCCCCGGCGTAGCCATAAGGACGACATTCATCGTCGGCTTTCCCGGCGAGACCGACAAGGAGTTCGAGTCTCTGACGGAGTTCGTCAAAGAGGCACGACTGGACAGGGTCGGCGCCTTTATGTTCTCCCGAGAGGCCGGCACCCCCGCGGCCGAGATGCCAGGCCAGGTGCCGTTCAGGGTCAAACGTGAGCGGTTCGACCACCTCATGCGGCTTCAGGCCCCTGTCTCTCTTGCCAAAAACCGAGAATGGGTCGGCAGGCAGATCAAGGTCCTGGTCGAAGACTCCCGGGACGGATGGCTGGTCGGCCGCTCGTTCCGCGATGCCCCAGAGATCGATGGCACCGTTGCCGCCACCGGACACGCAGAGCCGGGGACCTTCGTGGACGTCCAGGTCACACAGGCCCAAGAGCACGACCTGGTCGGAACGCTCGGCGCAGCGCCAGAACCGGACGGCGAAAGCCCCCGGTCGAACCCAAAACCGCGTCTTTAACAGGTTTTCCAACCGGGGTTGTGGAAAACCTTGGATAAGCGGTAACATGGCCCCGCAATTATGCGGGTGACCAAGGATGGTCGCCAAAGGAAACTGCTGTGTCGTTGCGCCATGACGTCGATTACAGCGGTGGCCGGTACGAAAAGCGGACAATCGGGTTAGGAGGTGCAGCAGTATGGAGCGACAGGCCCCACGTGGCCAGTCACGCCAAGCGATTCGCGACTGCCGACGAGCACCACCAGTCGGTCTTCCATTTTCACGGACACCGTTGGGAAGAAAACCTTCGGACATTTGCCCAAAGGCTAAGCGCTGAGGATCAAGCGTCTTGCCTTGTCGCGGACTATGACCCCGTCGGGAACTGGCACCCCTGGTGCTCGGTCCCGCTGGACCAAGCCGTCAAAAAGCTGGAATCAAGCTGGTTCCCGGTCGCGATGCGAAGGGACTCCATCGTTGCCCACCTCCAGCCGGTCTACTGCCTCAGAGGGTGTATCGTCTACGGCTTCGAGGCCCTTGCCCGAGCCTCTGTCGACGGCATCGAGTTCTCAGGCTCAGACCTTCTCGACGCTGCCAGGGCGTACAGAGTGCTGTCCGAGTTCGACATGGCGGCCCGCAAGGCCGCGATCCTCCAAGGCGGACGCCAACTGCGCCACACCGAGAGGCTGTTCATCAACATCCTCCCCGCCATGATCGAAAACCCGGCGATCGACCTGGCCCCCACCTGGATCGCCGCAAAAGAGGCAAGGATCCCGTCCGACCGCTTGGTCTTCGAGTTCGTCGAGTCCGAGAGTCTGCCCGAGGCCCACGTCCTCCGGAACCTTGTCGACACGATCAGAAGGGAAGGCTCGAAAGTAGCCCTCGATGACTTTGGCGCGGGCCACAGCAGCTTGGCTATGATCGAGGCGATACGCCCCGACATCGTCAAGTTCGACGGCAAGCTCATCCCCCTCACTCCCACGACCGAAAAACGCATGCTCATCTCTGGGCTCGTGAGTTACCTTCACTCGATGGACATTTTCGCCGTCGCCGAAGGGGTCGAAACGATGGAGCAACTCGCCTTCGTCCAAGACTGCGGCTTCGACCTCGTGCAAGGGTGGCTCTTGGGCCGGCCAGGCCGACAGGCTGTCCGAAAGTCAGTCGGCGCCGGTTTCGTCCTGTGCGACTGAAGAAGGTCGCCGTAGGAGCAATGCGCCCGGTTCGATCGTGAACCGGAGCACGTCGTGTCGTTCGATCTCGCCATCGACCGCCACCCTCATCGCAGGGTCGGTCGTCAGCGTGAGTTCCTTCGCCCGCAGGCTCGTCACTGACTTGAGCAGGGCTTGCTGCCCCACGAACGAGAGCCCCGCCGCCGCC
>CAZGER010000212.1:0-4113 GCA_964524565.1 uncultured Chthonomonas sp.
TTCCGGTCGCGGGCGCTCAACGCGACACTCTGCCCCTGCCACTCAACAACCTCGACGTCAGCCCTCCGGACCCTCGACCTCTGGCACTCAAGGCTCTTGCTTTCGCTGAAAGTGACTCCCGGCTCACCCACGTTCCAACTTACGCTCGAACACTTGAACAGGTTCGAAAGCCCACCGCCGAACGAAGCAAGCGCCTCCGCTTCCGCCTCGCTCACAGAAAGCGAAAAGTCCAGGTCCTGCGTGTTCTTCAAACCCGATCCGACCTTCCACAGCTCGAACTCCGCAAACGCCCTCGACCGAACCTGGAGCATCTGCCCGACAACCTCCGAAAGCCCTTGGTCGAACTCGCCCGTAGGCTCAGGAAACGTCTCAAGATGGACCGATGGCTTGTGCTCGATAGCAGGGGTCCGGCCATAGACCTCCTCCGACGTGTGGCACAAAATCGGGGCGACAACAAGGTTCACCCGGTTCAAAACGTAGTGGCAAGCCGCCTGCGCCGCCCTCCTCGAAGGCCAGTCGGCGCCGTCGCAGTACATCGTGTCCTTGATCGCGTCCAGATAGAACCGGCTCAGCTGGTTCGTGCAGAAGTTCTGGACCGCGAACAAAGCCCCCTTGAAGTCGAAAGCCTCGTACGCCTGCCGGCAAGTCGAAACCAGGGCGTCCGCCTCCTGCATCACCCACCGGTCCACCAAGCTCGGACTCGTCTCAGCCTGTGGATCGTAGTCAGCCAGGTTCCCAAGCAGAAACCGAAGCGTGTTCCGGACCGACCTGTAATGCTCGCCAGAAGCCTTGATCAGGTCAGGCCCGCAAGGCATGTCGTCCTCAAAGTTGATGCTGGCAGCCCAGTGCCGCAAGATCTCCGCACCGTGCTCGCCGCTGGCAGCCACAGGGTCGATCACGTTGCCCTTGCGCTTGCTCATCTTCGTCCCGTCCTGAGCCATCACAAAGCCGTGCGTGACGACCGTCTTGTAAGGCGCAGCACCCCGACATGCCGTGCCGATGATGAGCGAAACGTTGAACCAACCTCTGTGCTGGTCCGAACCTTCCAGGTACAGATCGGCCGGAAGCTCCTCCTTCCACGCTGGCTCAACGTTCCCCTCCAGCACAGCAAGGTGGGTCGAGCCGCTGTCGAACCAAACATCGAACACGTCCGTCTCCTTGCGGAACTCAGTCTCACCAGTCACAGGATGGACGTAGCCCTGCGGCAAAAGCTCGTGCTGCTCCAGCAAGAACCAGCCGTCCGAACCGTGGGTCTCGGTCACCTTGGCCACATGCTCGATCACGACCGGGTCCAGCACCGGCTCGCCAGACTCTGCGCCATAAAAAACCGGGATGCCGACACCCCAGGGCCGCTGCCGGCTGACGCACCAGTCCGGCCTGCCAGAAACCATGGCCGTGATGCGGTCCTGACCCGATGCCGGGAGCCATTTCGCCTGACCGATCTCCTCCAGCATCTTCTCCCTCAGACTCATCGTCGGGTCAAGGTGGAACGGCAGGTCGATCCCCACGAACCACTGCTCCGTGGCCCGAAAGATGACTGGCTGCTCGTCCCGCTCCGCGTGCGGATAGCTGTGGGTGTACTCCTCTTCAAACAGGAGCGCGCCGACCTCCGCAAGCCGTTCGACAACCGCCTTGTTCGCCTTCTTGTAGTACAGCCCGGCGAACTCACCCGCCTCCGAAGTCATCACGCCCCCGGCGTCGACAGGGCAGAGCACGGGCAGACCGTAGCGCTGACCCGTGTAAAAGTCGTCGCGCCCGTGCCCAGGCGCAGTGTGGACGACACCGGTCCCGTCCTCGGTGGTCACGTACTCGGCCAGAACCGCGACAGAAGGCCGCCCATAGATAGGGTGGGCAAACGTCGTCCCTTCGATCTGGCTGCCCTCGATCGACCTCACCACCTCGTACCCGCTCCACGAGCACCGCTCGGCGGTCTTCGCGACCAAGTCCGACAGCAGGACGTAGTGGTCGCTCCCGACCCTCACAACGTCATAGCTGAGCTTGGGGTGGAACGCCACCGCCAGGTTGGCAGGGATCGTCCACGGGGTCGTCGTCCAGATGACCGTCGCAACGTTGTCCAGACCCTCGAACAGCCCCTTCGGATCCTCCGCCAGCGGGAACCGAACGTAGACCGAGGTTGAGACATAGTCGTCCTTGTAAACGATCTCCGTCTCCGCCAAGGCGCTCTGCAGGGTCGGCGACCACATGACAGGGCGCAGACCGCGGTACACGTACCCACGCTCGACCAAACGGCCGAACACCCGAACGATCTCAGCCTCCATGCGAGGGTCCATCGCGAGGTAAGGCCGTTCCCACATGCCAAAGACGCCGAGGCGTTTGAACTGCGTCGACTGCGTGTCCACATAGTGCTGGGCGTGTGCCCGGCACTCGGCCCGCAGAGTCTTCATATCGACCTTGCGGTCCTGCTTGGCCAGCTTCGCCTGCACCGCCTGCTCGATCGGCAGACCGTGGTTGTCATAGCCAGGGACGTAAGGGCACCGGAAACCCATCATCGTGCGGCTCTTGACGACAAAGTCCTTCAGGATCTTGTTGAGCCCAGTGCCGATGTGGATCGGCCCGTTCGTGTAAGGAGGGCCGTCGTGCAGCAAGTAGACCGGGGCGTCCTGCCGGTCCCTTTGAATGAGCCCGTACACACCAATCTCGTCCCACGCAGCCTGGATGCTCGGCTCGCGAAGGGCCAGATCCGCCTTCATCGGTATCGAGAAATCCGGGTCTGGGAGGTTGAGTGTCTCCTTAAGGTTCATTCGAACCAGCGAGTGTACCGGTGGCCCCGAGCCCCGACAGGACGCCTCAGCGGGCCCAAACGACTTTGAACGCGATCCGCTCCCGGGCCGTCGATGAGTTCGGGTCGCCTACGATCACGTAGTACTCCAGACCCTTGTTCCCGGCGTTGCGGTAGGCCAGGTACCAGTTCGTGTCCCCATCCTGGCGGACAAGGCGGGCCGTCAGGGACTTGAACTCGTCGATCTCCCACCCAGCCGTCAGGACCGACTGCTCGGAGAGGCCGCGAAAGTCCAGCCGGGAGTAAGAAAGGCCAACGTCGAACCCTGGCGCCACTCGGAGAGTGCCGCGGACATCGAGGTACCTGGTCGGGTCACTGCCCCTGGTGCCAGAGATGTACTGCCACTGCAACGACTTGAAGCGGTTCGTGACGTTGAACCCGCCAAAAAGCCCGATCGTGTCGCCCTTCTCAAGCCCGAACTCCTCGTTCTCCACCCAGACCCCCAAGCGGTTGTCATAGCGGCTCGTGACACTAAAGGTCGCGCTCGCGGTCTTGTGGTGGTTGGTGCCGTCGCCCTTTTGGTAGCTCTCGGCGAACAGTTCGGTCCGCGTAGACCGCAGGTACCCGTTCCGGAACTGCCGGGGGTGCTCAAGGAACGCGTAACCGCCGTAGATGTCAACAAACGGGATCAAGCCAAGGCGCGCCTGGAACCCGTCGTCCACCGCAATGTATCGCAGGTGGCTGAACAGGTTGGGCGCCTCGTAGCTGATACCCGCCGACCCTGCCTGGCTGTTCACCGGGCCGTCCTTGCTCATCGCCAGGTCAAAGTCCACCAGCCAGCTCCCAGACCCGACTTCCGCCATCGCGCCGTAGACCGAGTTCGCAACTCCCGGCCCGTTCGTGTTCAACCCAAACACAGAAGCCTCGGCCCTCGGCCCGAACTGCTGCCGGTACTTGAACGCGAACGCACCCTTGTCCCTGTCCTCCCGCGTCGCCAAAAAGCCGATCTGCGACCGGTCGCTCAGGTCGCCAAAGTACTTGATCCCTTGGTCAAAGTCCGTGACACGCCGCGAGTAGAACAACCGCCCGATCGTGAACTGACCGGTCAGGGCAAAAAAGTCGGCTCCCTCGGTAAAGAACGGCCTCGTGTCCTCCAAGAACCGCTCCGAACGGGTGAACTCGATTCCCGCGATGTCCCCCTCGATGTTCCGAAAGTCAGGGTTCAGGCTCAGCAACCCGGTCGTCCGTTCGTTAGGCCTGTACCTCAGGTCAAGCCCCGCGCGGACCGACGAGCTGGGCTGGGAGTCTTTGTCGTACTCCGGCGAGACATAGCCGATCAGGTCGAGCTGCTTCCTGGCCGATGTGGCAGGGAA
>CAZGER010000213.1:0-4100 GCA_964524565.1 uncultured Chthonomonas sp.
GACTACAACGTGACCTATCTAGCCTATGTCGCCGCGGTGCGCAACCAAAGTGTCACACCCTACGCCGCCGGGTTAGAAGCCAAGTTCAAGTATCCGGAGTGCGTGCTGGGCATCGACATGCCAAGGGCAGACACCCGCCTGGGAGCAAAGATCATGTCCACCTACCTTTTGGGCCGGAGTGGAGTACACGGCCTGATCAAGCGCGCCTACGAATTGGACAAGAAGGTGCCGTTCATCGCCTACGAATGGGGGATGATCGTCAAGGACAGGCAGACAACCCTCCAGATTTGGAAGCACGCCTACCCCTACGCCTCAGCGAAGTTCAAACCTGTGATGCGCCGGTCCATCAGAGCGATGGACAGGCACTTCGCTGGCTAGCTCAATGGCTGTGCGAGGCACCGCGGTGGGTGTGGACATGCCCGTTGGTGTCTGCTGCGGCGCTCCCATCAGAACCTGTCGTCCCGCCACCCCGTGGCGGTCCCGGCGGCCGACCCGGCCCACCAGGGCCTGGACGCCGGATCAACGACGGATCCACCTGCCCACGCCACATGCGAGGGACCATCGGAAACTCTGACGTCAAAACGTAGTAGTACGTGCCCTTGGGGAACTCCGGCGTGACACCCGTCCGTCCGTTCGCCTCGTCCAGGTCGCCCAGACCCTTCACAAACTCCCAGTCGGCAGTGAACGTGCCGTCGTAGGATCCACCGGGCCCGGAAGGTCGCGTGCCCTGCTTCAACCTGTAGCTCGGTCTCATTGTCTTGAGCTGGCTCGAAAGCTCGTTCGGGTTGCTCGGCGCCAAGGGCCCGTAGACAGGAAACCCGTCGAACGCCCAGCCGATCTGCACCATCTTCGACCAACCTCCCTTCTCGTTCATCGTCGCGTTGGGCATCCCGTGGTAGTGGTACGCCCCGTTTGGCTGAACGTGGGCGTTGCTCCCATCGATCCCGAGCGCCGGGCCTTTGGTGAGGGCCTCGTACCGCCAACCCGACTGAAAGTCGCCCCGCCAGAACTCAGCCGTGCCAGGATCGAACGGCACACCGTTCAGCGAGACCCCAAACGGGCCGAACTCGCTCACCGTCCACCGCTCCGCCACCTTCGGATCCTTCGGGATCTTGTACGAGTGCCTCTGCTCAGCGATCGCGTTCGGGTTGCCCCGGTTCGGAAACTGCCCGGTTGCGTGGTCCGGGATCCCGTTGCTCTCGACATACCTCGAAAAGCTGTCGTCCCAGATTTTCACCCGGTTCTTCAATACCTGCACAACGCCGATCGCGCTCGTAGCAAGCAAAACAGAAGAAGCCGACCAAATCCAGCGGGTCGTGGTTTTCATACCGAACATTGTAGGCTGCCCCTGTTAGAGAGTTGTTTGGAATCGCACCGACTGCGAGTACCCTTCGCATATGCCGGAGCTCCCGGACATCACCGTCTACGCCAACGCACTCCGGGCCCGCGTTGTCGGGACAGCCCTGACCAGGGTGGACGTGTTCTCCCCCAGCCTCCTCAAAACATTTGAACCACCCTTGGCAACCTGCGCCGGAGGCAGGGTCCAGGGAGTCTCGCGCCTCGGCAAACGGATCGTCTTCGAGCTAGAGGGCGGGGTCTTTATCGTCGTCCATCTCATGGTCTCTGGCAGGTTCGTCTGGTCGCAAGGGAAGCCCAAAACGCGCAGACCCCAGGGCAAGGCTGGTCTGGCCGTGTTCCATTTCGAAACCGGGCACCTTGTCCTGACCGAAGCCGCCACCAAGCACAGGGCCGGAATCTGGGTGGTGTCTGGCCAAGACGCCCTGAACGCCCTCGACCCCGGAGGGATCGACGTCCTGTCATGCAGCCCCGAAGAGTTCGGCCAGGTCCTCAAATCGAGCAACCGGACGGTCAAGCGCGCCCTCACCGACCCCCGCTCGTTCAGCGGGATCGGCAACTCTTACTCCGACGAGATCATCCACGCGGCAAAAATGTCGCCGTTCAAAACCACGGCAGGAATGACCGACGAAGAGGTGTCCAGGCTCCACGCCGCTGCCGCGACCGTGCTCACCGAATGGACAGACCGGCTGGCACGGCAGTTCGGCGACAAGTTTCCGGGCCGGGCCCAGATCACTGCCTTTCGACCGGACTTTGCCGTCCACGGTAAGTACGGGTCGCCCTGTCCCGTGTGCGGGGCGCCAGTCCAGCGAATCGTCTACTCTGACAACGAGACCAACTACTGCCCAACGTGTCAAACGGGCGGAAAGCTCCTGGCCGATCGAGCGATGTCCCGACTTCTCAAGGCAGACTGGCCCTCGACCCTCGAAGAACTGATGGCTGAGTAGCCTAGTCCACGGAGTACGTCGCGATGACGCTCCTGTGGTCCGATCCGAACGATGGCCCGACCTCGCATGTCAGCGGCCTGATCGTGCCCCTGGTCCAAAAGTGGTCGATCCGCGTGACCGGCAGATTGTTGCGGTAGGTGAACCCAAATCCGTTCCCGACCGCCGCAAACGAGTTCTGAAAGTCCCTCGACAGCCTCCTGTACGAAGCTTGCAGCGGCGGCGTGTTGAAATCGCCACCCACCAGGGTCGGCAGCTGGCCCTTCAATGCCATCCGCTCCGTCGCCTCGATGACCGGCTTGCGGAGGACCTCCCCCCGCTTCAACCGGGCGACAAACCCCTTGGGTGTGAACCCGAACTGCGGGATCGGCCAATGGACGCACACAACCCGGACTTGCTCCCTCTCGCCCACGGTCGCGCCCAGGACAGACCTGCCCCACAGGACTTCGGTCTCTGTCACGTCGGTGTCCCTCATTCCGATGCGCGAAACGATCGAGGTCTCGTCACGGGAAAGCGTCCGGCACCCGCCCAGCTCGTCTGCGACCTGCTCTCCAAAGTCCCCGGAGGGCGTGCGGCTCTCCTGGAAAAGTGCCACGTCAACGTCGTGCTCGGCCATGTACTCGGCAACCTCCCTGACGCTGGCCTGGCCCTGCAGCACATTGAGCGACATGACCTTGATGTCCGCCTCGCCCCTCCCCGGCAGCCTCACCTGAAATCCACCCACAAACACGACACAACCAAAAAGGCAGCTCGCGTGGAGCCACTTGAAGCGGGACCGGACCGCGAACGACACCAGCGCGAAGGCCAGGCTAGACCCCATGTAAACCGTCGTGGGCAGGAACGTGAAGACTCCCGCCAGGTACGTCCTTTCGTTGAGCATGGGCGCCACAAACGCCAAGAACACGATCGCCAGAGCGTGGGCAATGATCCAGGCCGGAGTCCGGCTTCTCTTGTTTTTCAAGCCCGACTTGCCAACACGCTTCCCACCCATGCAGGCAACGAGTTTAGCCGCGTCCGGACGAATCTCCCGGGGCTATGGCTTGATCGGCCCGTTCGTCCGTCGCGGGCCAAAACTCATCTGGTTCTTCTTCGCCTCCGCTTCAGCGGCTTTGACCGTGTCCCCGAACGACTGTGGAAGCTGAGCCAGCGTGACGGCCGCGCCAGGCAGGGTCTTCCCGTCCGTCACCGATGAGTTGAGGAGTTGCGACTTGCCAGCGACCGTGCCTTCCAGCATTCGCATCGTGGCTGGCTGGTAAGCCGAGTACTGTGCCAGGTTCGGCATCTCGTTGATGATCTCCGGCGTCCCGAGCAGGGCCAGGTACGTTCCCAGACCCTCCGCAGTGAACATGCGCGCGACCCTCGACTTCGGGACCGTCGCAAGGACGGCGTCATGGTCCGCCACCGTCAGGTTCAGCTCCATGTCAGCCGGGAGACCGTTCGGGAAAGCCTCGGTCGGGTCCAGATCGCTCGCGGTTGCTCGGCGGGGCTCTTCGCCCTGGTCCACGGTGATCGCCACCATCGTCCCCTCACCCGTCAGCCTCGGCCCCATCGCCTTGTTGAAAACGGCCTGTTCGACCGCCGACACCTGCGCTGGCATCAACGATCCCAGCCGGACGCTCGAATCCCCGGCCCTGAACGTCCCCGTCGGAACCCCGGACGCCGCCAACACCCTCATCAACCAATAACTGGTCGTGGAGTGGGTCACTAGCGACGTCGCGCCGTCCGGCGCGACCAAGGCAAGACAGACCATGTCCATCCCGGTCCGCACCGACCGCTGGTTCGTCGCCTGCACATACGCCA
>CAZGER010000214.1:0-4091 GCA_964524565.1 uncultured Chthonomonas sp.
GCTGGCTGTTTTTGAGGAGGGGAAAGACCTGTTGGGGTTTCCGCCGGTGTTGTTGCTCGACGACATTTTTTCGGACCTTGACCGCTCGCGTCGGGAGCATCTGATCCGGGTGGCTCTCTCGTTTGGCGGGCAGACTTTTTTGACCTGTACGGAGTCGGAGCAAGCTGGGAGCTCGCTTTCTGACGCATCGACGGTGTTTTTGGTAAAGTCGGGGACGGTGGCCAGACGTTGAAGCGGATCTCTGAGGTCTTGGTCGAGGCGATCGAAGGCAAGGAAGTCTTGCGCGCGGCTCGGGCGCAGGTCGTGATGAAGCGTTGGGGCGAGGCGGTCGGGGCGACGCTGGCATCGAACTCGACGCCTGACAACTACGACCACGGCGTTTTGTGGATCGCGGCCTCGGGCTCTGCCTGGGCGCACGAACTGCGGTTGAGGCAGGAGACGATCCTTTCCCGGTTGAACGAGATGGCCGATGAGCCTGGGCTGTTCGAGCAGCTCAGGATCGGTTCACGCAAGCCCCGCGCGTAGGCGGCCTATGCGGACTGAGATCACCGGTCGCCCTTTGGTGGTGGCGTTTGCCCTGCTGTGCGCGGGAGTTTCCACGGCTTTTTCCCCTTGGTACTTTCTTGGTTTGCTCTTGCTGGGGCTGGTTTGGGGTTCTTGGCGGGTGCTGGCCCTGGGTTGTCTGGCGTTTTTGGTAGGTTTCGCGCTGCGTCCGGCGTGGCCGGTGGCACTGGTGCGGGAAAAAACTTCGACGACGGAGACGGTGCTGCTGACGACCATGCCACGGGCCATTGAGTCTGGACTAACGTGCCTTGGCACCGGGCGGCAGACGTACCGGCTTTGGTTGCCGCCTGGGGACTACTCGATCGGGGACCGCGTCAGGGTTTCCGGTGTGGTTTCCCCGTTGAGCGAGTCGTCTGGCGCCTCCCACGGCGCCGTCGGCGTGTTTAAGGTCTCTGAGGCGAGGACGGTGGCGCGGGGCCCGGAGGGCGCGCGGGTGGGCAGGGGCGTCTCTGAGAGCTTTCTGGGGGCAGTCAGGCGCTACCTGTCGGAAGGGTCGGCTGCGTTTGTGGCGGCCGTGTGCTTCAACGACACTTCGGGCCTGGGTGACGAGGACTGGGAGATGTTCCGCCGGACGGGGATCACGCACGTTGTCTCGGCCAGCGGTTTCCATGTGATCGTGGCGGCGGCGCTTGTTTTGTTCCTGGTTGGTCTGGCGCCGGTCTCGCGGCCCGTCCAGCTGGGGATCGTGGTCTGCTTTTTGGTGGTTTACGCGTTTGGGGCGGGGTTCCGTCCGCCGGTCGTAAGGTCGGTGGTGATGGCGGGGGTGGGTTCGTTTGCATACTTCTTCCGCCGGGAATCGGACGGTCTGAGCGCTTTGAGCCTTGCTGGGACCGTGAACGTGCTGGGCGATCCGCTGGTCCTGACGGACACAGGGTTCCACCTTTCGATGGCGGCGGTGGGGGGTCTGGTGATGTTTTCTCCGACCGTGGAAAGCGGGTCCCGGCTGTTGGCGCAGTTCTGGGTGGGGGTCAAGGGCTCATGGACGGCGATCGTTTCGACCCTGCCGATCGTTGGGTACGTGTTCGGCCAGGTGAGTCTGATCTCGTTGCCGATGAACCTCGTGGCGGCTCCGCTGATCGGCGTTTTGGTGTGGCTGAGCCTTGTCGGTTGGCTGGTGGGGCTGGTCGTTCCGCCTTTGGGGGGATTTTTGCTGACAGCCCTGGTGGAGCCTTTGGCGGTGTTGTGCCGGCAGTTGACGGAGGTTGGGAGCGGGTTCGACTTTGCGGTCTTGAACCTGCCTTGGTTCCCTTTGTGGACGGTTTGGCTGTGCTACGGTCTGATGGTGCTGGCTTGGAGGCCGAGAAAGCGTGATCCTTAGGGCGACTTTGGCGGCGACGCTGCCGCTGCTTGTGGCGAGCGCGGTCTACCGGGCGATGACCCCGCCGGACTTTGTCGCGTTTTTGCAGGTGGGGCAAGGGGACTGCACGGTGGTGCGGTCGGAGGGCCGCACGATGCTGATCGACACGGGGCCGGCCTCGGTCTCCGGCGACAGTTGGGGCCGATTGGTCGCTCCGAGCCTGCGGAGGCTGGGCGTGGACTCGGTGGACCTGCTGGTGCTGACGCACCCGGACGCAGACCACAACGGGAATATTGACCTTATGGTTAAGAACATGCCAGTCCGGCAGATCGTGGCCAGCGCAGCATCGAGGGGGCGGGGGATCGCTGGCGGGCAGGAGGACCGGGTGGGGTGGCTCTCTGGCGAGAGCAGGGCGAGGCTCGGCCGGGCAGACGTGTTTTTTTATGCCAGCGGCAACCTGGGCGACGACAATTCGGAGTCTGTATGCGTGCTGGTGCGGTGGCCAGGATCGACGGCGGTGATGACTGCTGACGCTCCGGCGGGCGTTGAATCGGAGCTGATGTCGTTGGGCTGGGAGCCTGCGGACCTGCTTAAAGTGGGTCACCACGGGAGCGGTTCGGCGACGAGCCAGGCATGGCTGGACTGGAACAGTCCGCGGTTTTCGGTGGTGTCGTGCGGCCGGTCGAACCCGTTTGGGCACCCTTCGCGGCAGGTGACCGACCGGTTGCGCGCGAGCGGATCACAGGCTTTGACGACGAGCTGGGACGGCACTGTGGTGTTTGTGCCGACCCAGGGTGGTTTCCGTCGGGTTTCGGGCGGGCCTTAGGCCGAGAAGAGCTCGATCCTGGCCCTGATCTTCTCGAGGTTGTCTTCGAGCTCGGCGGCGGTCTGCCTTTCTTTTTCGACGACCTCGGGTTTGGCCCGTTCGACGAACTGCGGGTTGGCGAGCCGGAGCTGGACCTTGACGAGCTCGGCACTGGTCTTGGCCTCTTCTTTGGTCAGGCGGGCGAGCTCTTGTTCGGTGTCCACGAGGCCCTCAACCGGAAGGTAGAAATCTACTCCGAGGGACGTGGTTGAGACGTTCTGGGCCTCGCTTGTGCCTGGTTCGATCTTTTCGACCCATGCCTGGCTAGCGATGACGCTTTCGCCGCCTTCAAGGTCGCCTTGGGCGTAGACGACGGGGATCTTTTTAAGGGCGGCAAGGCCGATGCTGGCCCGGAGCGCCCTGATCGCGCGGGTGTGGGCGATCCACTTTTCGACCTGCGCCTCAGACTCGTCGTTGATGTAGGTGGCGGGGACGGTCGGCCACGTTTCCTGCATGAGGAAGTCTTTTTTGCCCTCGACCGGCATGCACGCGTAGACCTCTTCGGTGATGTGGGGCATGGCGGGGTGGAGCATTTTGAGGAAGGTTTTGAGAGCGGTGACGAGCACCCACTGGGGGGTCGCTTTTGTCGCTGGGTCTTGGAGGCGGGCTTTGGAGACCTCGATGTACCAGTCGCAGAGGTCGTTCCAGAAGAACTGGTAGAGGGCGGCTATGGCGGCCTGTACGTTGTAGCTTTCGTAAGACGTGCTCACGGTTTTTTCGCACTTGGCGAGCCTGCTGAGGAGCCACTGGTCGAAGACCTCGAGGTTCTGGGGCTCTTTGCCTTGGTAGCCGTCCAGGTTCATGAAGACGAACCTTGAGGCGTTCCAGACCTTGTTACAGAAGTTCCTGGCGTCGTTGGTGCGGGTTTCGCTGTAGCGGAGGTCTTGGTTCTCGCCGGTTTGTGACAGGAGCGTGTAGCGGAGGGCGTCTGCGCCCTTTTCGTTGATGACGTCCATCGGGTCGACGCCAGTGCCGAGGCTCTTGCTCATGCGGCGGCCGTCTTCGGTGAGGACGGTGGCATAGATAAATACATGACGAAATGGAATATCTTGAACATAATCCAGTCCCATCATCACCATTCGTGCGACCCAGAGGAAGATGATGTCCCTGGCTGTGACGAGGACGTTGGTGGGGTAGTAGTCCTTCAGGTCTTGGGTCTGGTCGGGCCATCCGAGGGTGGCGAAGGGCCAGAGTCCGGACGAGAACCAGGTGTCGAGGACGTCTTCTTCTTGCCTGACAATGGGCTTTTCGCCTGCCTTTTGCTGGGCGTCCTCCCAGCTTTTGGCGGCGATCGCTGTGCCGTCCTCTGTGTAGTAGACGGGGATGCGGTGTCCCCACCAGAGTTGGCGGCTGACGCACCAGTCC
>CAZGER010000215.1:0-678 GCA_964524565.1 uncultured Chthonomonas sp.
TCCCGCTCCCCGTCCCCTTCCCCCGCCAGCCTCCACACCCTGTCCCCCGCGCGCCGCCGCGCGAGGGAGGGAGGGAGCACCGCTACGGCCCGTGGGTGGGTGGGAAGCGCGGCGGCGCAACGTGCCAAGGCCCACCGCCCAAACCTCTCCCCCCGCTCATCTCCCAAGCCACCCGCAGCTTGAGGCGCGGCCCGAGCGACAGCGAGGGTGGACGTGGCCTCGGCCAGAAATCCAGACCAAGGCCGCGGCTATCCAACCTCGATCAGTCTCACTGCTTCCGGATCAACTCCCAAGTCATCCGAGCCCCGCGCCGCCGGGCTGGGGAGGGACGGAGCGAAGCGACGGCCCGTGGGTGGGTGGGAAGCGCGTCGGCGCATCTGACGGCAGCGCAGCTCGTGCCTGTACCGAAAGCACAGATGCCCGCACGCGACCAATACGGGGGCTATGCGTCCACCACCCCCACAACCTCTTCCCCCTCCCATCGCTTGGAGACCATCCGGGCCGCCCGCGGCCCGAGGCGCAGCCCGAACGAAGCGAGGGTGGACGTGCCCTCGGGGAGGGCCGCGCCGCTGGCCACCAACACACCCTCACGCCCATCTAGACCCAGGCTTCCCCGGCACAAATCCCCCGCCGCCGGGCTGGGGAGGCCGTGGAAATACGTCTTGGGCCGCCCGGCCT
>CAZGER010000215.1:688-4049 GCA_964524565.1 uncultured Chthonomonas sp.
CATCCCCCCCATCTACCCCCGGGGTACCCCGCCAAAAACCCCCCCCGGCGGGGTGGGGCTGGGAGGTTCAAACCCGCGGCCCGGGGGGGGGGTGGTAAGCGCGGCGGCGCCGCATCCGCACAATCCCCCGCGAAAACGTAACAAGGACCTATCCGGTACCGACCACCCAACCGAGGAACACCTTCAAAACCGCCCCCCACCCCCCAAAGACCAAGGAAAATCTGCACGAAAACCGACGAAACACGACCAAACACCCCCCAAAACGCAAGGACCCACCAAACCCCCCAGGTCCCAACCCTCACGAAAAAAGTCGAAAAAACCTCCCAAAGCCCCACAAACTTTGAACCCACCGCAGGTTCAAAGTTACGAACAATCCCAAACTCCGGTCTTACAAGTGGCAGTACGCCACAGAACCTTGAAAACCAGGCAAATCAAGCACGATCGCCCTCTTCGGTGAAAAGTGCATCCGCAACGATCGGTGGTGGAGGTAAGGGGATTCGAACCCCTGAAGGCTTTCACCTTAACGGTTTTCAAGACCGTCGCAATCGACCACTCTGCCATCCCTCCCATCGGTGGGTTCCGGAGTCTACCTAGCGCGATTCGACGGCCCGAGAACCTTCCTCAAGCACAAAGCGAGCTCGCTCTGCTCACCGATGGAGAACTCGCCTTCGCCCGCCAGGACGCATCCGCAACCAAGATAAAACCGGACTGCCGGCCCTTTGCTCAACGTCCAAACCTCGATCTCGGATGCTCCAAGCGCGAGCGCAGACTCCTCCGCCGACAGCCACAGCGCCCGACCGACACCCATCGACTGGAAACCGGGGGCGACGTACAGGCTCCGCACTTCGACCAGCCCTGGATCAAGCATCGGGGCATAAGTCAGATAGCCAATGCGATCAGGGCCGCACGCAGCCTCGAGAGATTCGATCTTTGGAGTCCCTCGCCGAGCTTCCCAAGAGGCCGCTTGAGGCAGGGCGCCGTCAAACAAAGCGTTGATCGTCTCAACCGGGTAGATGTGGGTGTAGCCGCTCAGCCAAGCCTGCCGGGCAGTCTCCAGTTGCCAACTCCGGTCACCTGGCGGTGAGTGGCGGACAGTGATCTCCACGGCACAAGAAAACTGGAGGCGACGACCGGATTCGAACCGGTGAATGACGGTTTTGCAGACCGTTCCCTTAACCACTTGGGCACGTCGCCACGAACCGTCCAGTGTACCGGAGGCAACACTGGCGCCAGGGTCTACAAAGACCTTCCAGAAAAGACATCACACTTTCATGCCGATCATGGAATAAGGAGCCTGGGCAACCTTGCGTCGGACATAGCCATGCGCAAAGCATTCACTCTCGTCGAAATCCTGATCGTGGCACTCATCATTGCCATGCTGCTCATGATCGCCGTTCCGGCTTGGCGCAAGATCCGGGACACCAGCCGAGAAAAGAGCTGCTGGGACCAGATCAGGATCATCGAGGATGCAAAGGTCCAGTGGGCGCTCGACACCCACGCAACAGCGACCGCCGTGCCCACAATGGCCGACCTCTCGCCCTCCTACATCAGAAAGGAGCCGGAGTGCCCCACACACGGCACCTACACGGTCGGAGACATGGGCACCAAGGCAACCTGCTCGGACCACGGTAGCGGCTACTAGTAACGCCTCAGAGCTTCAACAGGGTCGAGCCTGGCCGCTTTCAAAGCTGGGACCGACCCGAACACACACCCGAGAACCAGCCCGCTGGTCAAGGCGAGCACGACAGTACCCAAGGTGACAAGAGGCTTGATCGGCGTGAAAGCGGCGATGCCTGCGCAAATCACGACCGCCGCCACAATGCCGATCCCGACACCGGCCAACCCGGTCAACGCGCTCTCAAGGAGGAACTGCCCGAACACCTGGCTCCTCTTCGCGCCGACAGCCTTCCGCACGCCGATCTCTACGGTCCGGCCACCCACGTTCAAGAGCATCACTGCCATGATCCCGAGCCCTCCAACCAGCAGCGCGATACCCAGCGACCACAGCCGACAGGATCCCCACGATCTGGTAGACCAGCTTCAAAAGGTCCTCCTGCGTCAGCACAGAAAACTGCTGGTCCGTCAGATACCTGCCCAGCGCGCCGGACACCTCCTGCACAAGTCCCTTGGGCTCGCGGTTGTTGGCCACCTGCACGATGATCCTGTCGATCTGCGAGTCTGGCTCTTTGGCCCTCAAGTAATCGATCGGGATATACGCCACGTTCGAGAACCCAAACATCGAAAACGGGCTGTTGTCGGCAGACTGCGTCTTCACCACGCCGGTCACCCTGTAGTCGGACCCGTTGATCGTCACGGTCTTACCGACCGCGGACTCTTCGCCGAACAGGTCTGCGCTCGCCACCGACCCGAGCACGCACACAGGCTCCAAGGCAGAAGCACCCTCAAAGAACCTCCCTTCGACCAGGTCGGCGTTCTGCATTTGGAACCAACTCGGGGTCGTCGCAATGATGATCGGGTACGCCTCAGAAGCCCCGCTCCTGATCCCGCCCCCTGCAAAGGTGAACTTAGCGGTCCGTACAACGCCCTCGACCTGTCTAACCGCCGCTTCCGCCTGGTCGGAAAGGTAGCTCTTGCCCGCCAGGTTCGGATTGAAGGTCTGCATACCGACCTTTCCTGGAACCACGATCAGTAGGCCGACTCCAAGCTCGTCGATCTGCTTGGTCATGTCCTTTTCGACACCGGTCCCGATGCTGACAAGCAGCACGATCGCCATTGCCGCCACTGCGATGCCGAGGGCAGAGAGGACGGCCAACCGCACGTTCTCCCGGATCGACCCGATGGCTGCAGCAAGCGATGCCAAGCCACGAGTCTATCCGCTCAAAAACAAAGCCCCTTGGTCGAATGACCAAGGGGCCGAGTTGAAGAGGTCGCTTTACCTAGCGGTCCAGATCAGGTTCCATCGCACCCTTTCGTTCGGGGCGCTCTGCCTGGTCAGACGTTTTGGTTTCACCGATCTCCGGCGCTTCGTCGTTCTGAGCGCAGCCTGAAAAGACCACGAAGAGAACCAGAGCGCCACAGATGGCAGCAATCGTCTTCGTCAGCGACATTCTCGGACTAGCCTCCACCGAAGTCGCACTGCTGCAGCGTCCAGGTGAACTCGCTGTCCGGGCGATAGTAGCCAGGATAGTAGAACGGGCTGGAAGCCTTGTTGCCGCCCGGGTTGACACAGTCGGTCATCCAGTAGACGTTACCGATCGTGTCGCCTGGGTCGCGAGCGGACCACGGGTTGACGTTCACGTTCTCAGCGTACGTCGGCCAGATCGGGGCATTGAGACCAACCCATCGCGTGGAGGAGTCGGTTGCCGTGAAGATCATGCCTCGGCCGTACTGCCAAGTCTTG
>CAZGER010000216.1:0-4047 GCA_964524565.1 uncultured Chthonomonas sp.
ATGATCGCCACGACGCGGGGGCTCGACCAGCTGAGCGCCTCGCAGCAGCTCGACCTTTCGACCGGGGAAGAGGTGCCCAGGGTTGGCGACAAGCGGATTTTGCGGAACGCGATGGAAAGCGACGTCCTTGCTTTTTGGCTCGAGTGCCTGGACAAGATCGACAGGTCGGAACCGGAGCTCGCCGGGGCTGTCATGGACAGGATCGCCGAGAAGTGGGCGCACGAAAACCGGCCGTCCCGGTTTATGGTCCGCACGATGGGCCAGGTGTTCGAGCAGCAGGCGAGGATGATCTCGCGGATCGCCCAGGCGAGGTACCTGATGACGGAGCTTCTGCGCGGGGAAGTCGAAGGTTCGACCGGCACCTATGCAGGTGTAAGGGTGTTCACCGTCGCCTACAACCTGGACGGCAGAGAGGGTCTGGCGGCTCCATCGGCAGCAGGTGCCTCACAAATCGACGGCAACGCAGAGTTCTGGATCGACCAGCGCGGCGGCGTGTTCGCCCAAACGCACTGAGGCCGGTATTTTTCTTAGGTAGGAACCGCCCTGGATGGGGATAGACTAGTGGGGCCGTCTGAGGATGTCCCATGGTTTCCGCAGTCTTTTTTGTCGCCGCCATCGCCAACCGCCCGCCAGAACCGGTCCTCATCGACGGTCGTTTGCGGCATCCCGCGCAGTTGATCGTCCGGAACGTCAACGGCGCCAAGCTTTCAAACGCACTGGGCAAAGAAGGCACCATCCGCACGAGCTATCCGCAGATCGGTTGCGTGGTGGTTTCAACCCAGCCGAGGCTGCTACGGACGCTCAAAACCAGACTCTCGCAGACGTTCGGGGCGGACAAGGTGAGCTATGACGAGGTCTCCCAACCTGCCTACACCCCTAACGACGCGATGTTCCCGGGGATGTGGCACGCCCTGGCAATCAAGGCAGACCTCGCCTGGGACCTCACATTTGGCTCTAACGCCGCCACGGTGGCGATCATGGACACTGGGGTCAACCTGGCCCACGCCGACCTTGCTGGCAACGCTTGGGTGAACACTCTCGAAGTCCCTGGCAACGGGGTCGACGACGACTCGAACGGCTTTGTGGACGACGTGAACGGGTACGACTTTGCTTACGGTGACCCGACCCCGGACGATGTCCATGGTCACGGCACTGCTTGCGCCGGCCTTGCCGCAGCGACGATGGACAACGGCGTCGGGGGAGTGGGTGTCGGTTCCCGGGCCAAGATCATGGCCCTCAAGGCAGCCACCAACGACGGCTACTTTTACGCTTCGGCCAACATCGGGTGCTACCTGTACGCCGCCGACAACGGGGCAGATGTTGTGAGCTGCAGCTTCTTTTCGGACCAGGTCCTGCCATCCGAGGAGGACGCTGTCGAATACGCGACCGCGAACGGGGTGTTGATCATCGCGGCGGCGGGGAACTCCAGTAGTGTGATCCCCTACTACCCCGGCGCGTACGAATCGGTGTTGGGAGTGGCGGCGTTCCAGAACAACGGCGGCAAGGCGGGGTTTTCCAACTGGGGGTCTTGGGTTGACGTCTCAGCGCCTGGGACAAACCTGACCACATCGACGAACTCGGGCGGCTACACGACAGGGTTTGGTGGCACCAGCGGGGCAACCCCGCAAGTGGCAGGCCTGGCAGCGCTGATCAAGGGGATGAACCCGGCCCTGAACAACCTGCAGATCCGAGGGTTTATCGAGGATTCTGCGACCTTGGTCTCGCAGGCACCATTTGGCGAGTACAGCAACTACGGCAAGATCGACTGCTTGGCGGCGGTCCAGGCTGCGCTGGGCGGCACCCCTCCTGCCAAGCCGACCGTGGTCCGGTGGGCGATGCCGCTGGGTCGGGCGAACATGATCGTCAGGGTCTATGGGCGCGGTTTTGACAAACCGTCGATCGTCGCGCTGCACAACAACGGTTCACCGCTTTCCGTGACGCGCAAGCGCAACTACCTGGACGTTCGGTACGTCGGCTCGCAGACGCAGTACATCGACGTGATGGACGGCTCGACCTTGCTGGTCCGCTTGCCGATCGGATTCGATGCGCGGTCGTGGACTCCGGCGGAAGGCTCCTCGCCCGGCGCGTCGGTCACTGGCGGGTTCGTGGATGCGTTTGCCCAGGACGGTCAATTCATGTCTGCGACAAGACGGACCGACAGCCGGATCATCCTTGACCTCGTGTTCAAGGGGTTCGACCGGCCGCGGGGAACCAGTGTGTTTCTGACGAGGAAGTACGCCGGTTCGGCGGTCGGCACGGAGACCGTTTACCTGTACGACTGGTCGAGCGGGTCGTACCCCTACGGGAACTGGGTTCCGATCGGCACAGTCGCGATCAACGGGGGAGTGCAGTCCACCCGGTATTTTGTCAGTAGTTCTCTGCCTTACACCGACGTCAACGGGAACATGTACATGAGGATCCAGTCCTCAAACGACCAGCCCAGCGGTACAGTTCTCCAATTAGACTTCGCGAAGCTAGCCCACTAAGGTTCCGGGTGGCCGACAGTCCGAAATGGACTGTCGGTCTCTTGGCGTTGCTTTGCGTAGGGCACGCTCTTCTTGCCAGCGTCTATGCGTGGGTGATCCCGTACCGGCAGGCCGGGTTCACCCAGGGCCAGTTTTTACCGGACATCGGTGCGCCGGACGAGCGGGCCCATTTGAACCTGGTCGGAAGGCTGATCGCTGGCCGGGGCTATGTCCGGCTGGACAAGGACTCGCCGACGTTCAACGAGGACTACCAGGCTCACCAGCCACCGGCGTTCTATGCCGTTGCGGCCTCTGTCGCCCGGCTGACCGGTCAGACCGACATCGATCGTCGGGAGACCGGATTGGTGTTGCGGGGCCTGAACACGGCGTTCGGCGTGGTCAACCTGCTGGGGATCTACTTTCTTGTGCGGTGGATCGGGCGCAGCGCACGCCACGCACTGACTGCGGCTGGGGTCGCGGCCCTGGTCCCGATGAACCTGGCGTTGAGCGGGTCGGTGAGCAACGATGTTTTGCTGTTCTGCGGTGTGACGTGGAGCCTCGCGTTCGCTCTGAAGGCGGCGCAGTCAGGCTGGAAGTGGCGCGACGCACTGCTGTCAGCCTTGTGCGCTGGGATCGCGCTGTGGACCAAATCGAGCGCAGTTTTGTTGCTGCCGGTCTTGGCGACGATCGGGTTTTGGTCGAAGGACATCAGGCGGCATTGGATGGCCTCTTTGATGCTGTTTGGGCTGCCTGTGGTGCTGGTTTTGCCTTGGTGGGGAAGGAACATGGAGTGGTACGGCGAGCCGCTTCTATCGCGGACTTTCGTGGAGAACTTCCCCCACAGTTACAAGGTATCTCAGCTTAGAAACCCGGTCAGTAGCTACCGGTGGCTGTACAATTTGATCGAGCGGACAGTGGAGTCGGCGACGGGGGTGTTTGGGTATACGGACATCCACTATCCGAGCCCGGCTTTCAGCGTGGGACCCGGTATTGCCGTATGGTTGGCGTCGTGTTTCGGGGCATTTTCTGCATGGTTGGGCGGATTTCGGAAGCAATTGGTCGTGTCCGCGCTGTTTTTTGCACTGGTTTTTGGCATGTACGCGAGTTTCAACCTGACCTACATGCAGCCGCAGGCCCGGTATGTCTTCCCGGCCCTGCCCTTTGTCGCGTGGTGGGTCGCGGAGGGCCTGTGCCTTGTCCGGGACCGGTGGACGGGGTTGTGGCTGGGCGTGTACATCGCGCTGAACCTCTTCACGGTGCAGATGCTCTCGCACGATTTTCAGGTCCGGGTAGAGGCGCTCCAGGAAGTGCTTGGGGACAGGGCTAGATGAGCGGTCCAGACATTTTCCTGCGCGATGTCTGCGAGGCGGACATGGACACCCTGTACGCGTTCTCTTGCGACCAGGAATCGTGCGAGATGGCGGCGTTTGGCGCAAGGCCGAGGGCCAGGTTCGACGAGAGGATGGCCGAGATCGCATCAGACCCGACGTCGCTGTACAGGGTCGTGGTCCTGGGCGATGTGGTTGTCGGGTCCGTCCTTTCCTGGGTGGCCGACGGGGAGCGGTTGTTGGGGTACTGGATC
>CAZGER010000217.1:0-4036 GCA_964524565.1 uncultured Chthonomonas sp.
AATGTCTTCCGCCGAGAGCCTGGGCTTTTTCCGGCCACATGCCTTTCATCCAGCACAGGTGGTCGACGATGTGGATGTAGAAGTCGTTGTAGCAGCCTCCGCTGGCCCAGAGGAAGCTGTGGAAGCGCCTGATCTGGTGTTCGAGGTCGGAGACGTCGGAGGGTTTGGGTGTCGAGCTGAAGTATCCGGCGGGGCCGTGCATGCGGTATCCGCGCATGAGGACGATCTCGCCGATCTCACCGTCGTCGATGCGTTTTTTGAGCTCTTGGAGGGGTCTTGCGTGCCTGGACATGAGTCCGACGCCGACCTTGAGCCCGGCGGCGTCCGCCTTTTTGCCGAGTTCAAGCATCCTTCTGCTGGTCGGGCCGTCGACGGTGACGGGCTTTTCCATGAAGACGTTGAGCTTTTTTTGGATGGCGTAGGTGAAGTGCGGCCACCGGACGGCCGGCGGGGTTGTGAGGATGACGACGTCGCCTGGCCTAAGGCAGTCCATCGCTTTTTTGTAGGCGTCGAAGCCGACGAACCTGCGGTCTGCGGGGACGTCCATTTGTGCGCCGATCGCCTTACCGACGTTTTCGAAGCTGGAATCGAGCCTGTCTTTGAAGACGTCGGCCATTGCGACGAGCTTGATCGGGCCTTGGTTTTGGGTGGCCATCGCGTTGACGGCGGCTCCGCTGCCCCTTCCTCCGCAGCCGACGAGGGCGACACGGATCTCGTCTGCGCCTGTGACGTGGACCCCGCCGAGCGCGAACTTGGGCGCGGCCGCGGCCGCGACTGCCCCTGACGCGGCTTTGAGGACTGTTCTTCTGGTTGCGGGTTTTTCGAGTGGGTTGCTCATGGTCGGCTCCGAGAATCGGTGGATTCTTCTACTTTATCCGATAGACGGGTGTTGCGGGCGGTTTGTCGGTCGGATTCAGGAACCAGTCGGGTTGGTTGTGGGTAGTGGAGGTATGGTCCGGATTCTTTTGGTCGGGGCATTTCTGGCTGGGTGCGCGAGTGGGGCGGTGGAGCCGATCGTCGAGGCGCGGGCAGCCGAACCTGCCGGGGTTTTGATGGTTGGGAACAGCCACACGAGCACTCACGGGCTTTTTACGATGGTCGGGACGGCGCTTGGGGCGGAGCCTGCGCCGAAGGCGTTCAGTTGCGCCTTTTTGGAGGACGCGGCTGCGAGCCCTGCCTTGAGGCTGGCGATCGGGAGCGGGAAGTACCACACGGTCGTGCTCCAGGGGCAGAAGACGAGCTCTTCGCACAAGTACCGGTACAGCACAAAGGAGGGGGAGCAGATCGCGGTGGACGCGAGGTCGCAGGGGATGAGTGTCTTTTGGTTCGCGGAGTGGTCGCGCAAGGGTGTCGACGAGTCCGCGTACATCGAGGAGACCTACCGTGGGATGGCGGGGAGGTCTGGTGGGACGGTGATCCCGGTGGGGCGGGTGTTCGACCAGGTCCTGAAGTCGGTGCCTGGTACGGGCCTGTGGTCGGAGGACGGGAACCATGCGAGCCGGCTGGGAGCGGGGGTCGCGGCGGTGGCGATCGCGACATGGATGAACGACGGCCAGGCGGTTGACGCGGTCGTGTTGGAACGCTCGGGGTGGGACGGTTCCGGGCGCGAGAAGGTCATGGAAGCGGTCCGGGCGGTCTGGATTGCGGACCACCCGGATTCCGGTCCTGCGGCGGTCAGGGAGAGTGGTAGAGCTGGTAGCTGAGGTGCTGGAACTCTGGGAAGGTGACGGCGAGGGAGCTGGTTCCCGGGCCGCTTTGGTTCATGTTGAGGGTCGCTGACCGGTTGAGGCCGAGGGTGGCGAAGAGGCAGATCTGGTCGAGTACGTTTTGTGGCCCTGCGAGCCTATCGTGGGCCATGACTGCGAGCGACTTGACGTCCCATGTCATGGAGTAGCGGGCGGTCGTGCGGGGGGGCGGGACGAGTTCGAACCGGAGCGAGGCGATGAGGGACACGTAGAGATTGACCGGCGTCCCGGGCCTGGAGAACGCGTTTTGTTTTGGCCCGAAGCCGCCAGCGAAGAGGGCGGAGGCGGCGGTTCCTGCCAGGGGGTTGGTCCTTTGGTCGAGGAGGGTGACATCCTCGTTCGTCCGGGTCCTTGCGACGACGCGCATCAGGGCGTTCCTGCCTTGGGGGTCGTTCCAGGTGAAGGGGCTCGCCCCGGTCTGGACGAAGAACGAGAGTCCGTCGATGATGGCGTCCGGTCGCCTGACGGACGCGGACGTGAATTCTCTTGAGACGCCGTTCGTCCAGTCTTCGATGCGGGCGACCTCGCTTTGGACGAAGTTGAGCCGGGACCCGCCGCCGACGCCGTTGATCCAGTAGGTGAAGCGGGTGTCGTCGGGGGAGGCGAAGGGGTCGTCGTTGCGGAAGGGTCGGTTGTCGGCGAACCGGGCGTTGTTGAACCAGAAGTGGACCCTTTTGATGCCGTGCTCGGGGACGGGGAGGCTGAGGGACTTGGTGACGGTCCTGCGTTCGGAGCCTCTGACCGAGCCGAGGGGGACGTCGATGAGCTGGCCGTCGACTGTCTCGATGAGCATCTCGCAGTTGCTGTCGGAGCGCATGTCGTCGGTGGGGTCGATGGCGATCTCGAGCCTTGTCGCGAACTGGAGGTTGGAGGGGGCTCCGCCCCGGGTCCACTTGAGGACGAGTGGCCGGGAGGGGCCGATCTGCATGGGTGTGGTGAGGACGATCGGGCCGAAGGCGGTGCCTGGGCGGCCCATTGCGGGGACGCGCGAGCCCTTTTCAAGGAGGATGAGTTCGCCTGGGCGCGGGAGGGACGCGGCGGGCGCCAGGGCGACGGACCGGACGGAGGTGAGGGGGACCGGGTCGGTGGTGTTGACGTTGAAGGAGATGTCTTTGATGTCGCGGAGGTCGTGGTTGCGGGCGAAGGAGACGAGGGAGCTACCGCCGGTGATCTCCATGACATTGAGTTCTGGGGAGCCGCACCAGAACCGGGTGACGACGTTGAGCTTTTTACCGACGAGCCCGGTGCGGTCGGCGAACTCGAGATCGACGTGGAACCCTTTGGCTATCTGGGCTTGGGTCGTTGCGGCAAGGGCCATCAGCAGGGCGCACGCGAGGGGTGACTTCCATGCGGGTGTCATGATCCTAGATCATACGCTTTGCGGGCTGGCCCGGTTATCTTTTGACGGGCATCGTCGGCAAAAACCGCGGGGCTTTGCGGGCCAGGGTTGCCTGTTCGAACGCATAGGCGAGGGCGATCAGGCGTGGTTCTGTCCACGCTTTTCCGAAGAAGGTGACGCCGACGGGCATGCCGTGGACGAATCCGGCGGGGACGGTGACGGCGGGGTATCCGGCGACGGCGGCGGGGGAGGAAGAGCCCCCGGTGAAGTGGTCGCCGTTGACGAGGTCGGTCGGCCATGCCGGGCTGCCTGTGGGGGCGATGACGGCATCGAGGTTTTTGGCGTCGACGAGGGCGTCGACGCCTTGCTTTTGTGAGAGTCGGTGGTTTTTGGCGAGGGCTGCTTTGTAGGGTTTGTCGGTGAGCGGCCCTTTCTCGTTGGCGGCCTCGAAGATCTCTTGTCCGAAGTAGGGCATGACCGCGCCCTTGAGTTCTGTGTTGATCCGGATGAGGTCGGCGAGGCTTTTTGCCTCCAGGTTTTTGGCGGCGAGATAGGCGTTGATGTCGGCCTTGAACTCGTAGAGGAGGACGTCGTACTCGGTGGCGTCGTACTCTCCGATGTGGTCGAGGTTTGCCGGGTCGACCATGACCGCTCCGGCGTCTTTCATGGCGAGGATGGCCTCGTGCATCACATAGTCGACCTTTTGGTTGAATCCCATGAACTGTCTGGCGATCCCGATCCTGGCCCCTTTGAGGGCGTCTTTTTGAAGGAAGGCGGCGTAGTCGGTTTGGCCTTTGTAGGACTTTGCGGCTGGGTCTCGGGGGTCTTTTGCAGCCAGGGCGGTGAGGAGGAAGGCGGCGTCGGCGACCGTGCGGCACATCGGCCCGGCGGTGTCCTGGCTGTGTGCGAGGGGGATGACGCCGGTCCGGGAGACGAGTCCGAGGGTGGGTTT
>CAZGER010000218.1:0-2311 GCA_964524565.1 uncultured Chthonomonas sp.
GGAGCTCTTCGTCGTCGACCTGGTCGACTTTGTTGATGAAGACGACGATGTGCGGCACGCCGACCTGTCTGGCGAGCAGGATGTGCTCCTTGGTCTGCGGCATCGGGCCGTCTGTCGCTGACACGACCAGGATCGCGCCGTCCATTTGGGCGGCACCTGTGATCATGTTCTTGATAAAGTCAGCGTGTCCTGGACAGTCGACGTGGGCGTAGTGGCGGGTTTCCGACTCATACTCCTGGTGGGAGATGTTGATCGTGATACCGCGCGCCTTTTCCTCCGGCGCGTTGTCGATTTCGTCGTATGCGACCTTTTTGGACAAGCCCTTGAGTGCCAGCGACCCAGTGATCGCCGCGGTCAGAGTGGTCTTGCCATGGTCGACGTGGCCGATCGTCCCAATGTTAACGTGGGGCTTCGTCCGTTCGAATTTAGCTCTTGCCATGTCTGTGTTTTCCTGATCTTCCTTTTTAGGTTCTTACTTGGGCCTCTCCACGATTTCCGTGGCGATACTGGCCGGAACTTCCTCGTAGTGTGACGGTGTCACGTTGGGTGTGGCACGGCCCTGCGTAAGGGATCGCAGCGTCGTAACATACCCGAACATTTCCGACAGTGGGACACTTGCGTTGACGATCGTGACCCCACCGGGACCTGCGTCCGTGCTTTCGATCCTACCGCGCCTTCCGTTCAGGTCGCCGATCACGTCTCCGACGTTCGCCTCTGGCGTTGTGATCTCGACGTGCATGATCGGTTCCTTGATGACGGGCTTGGCCTTTTTCATGGCTTCTTTGAAGCCGATGATGCCAGCTTGTTTGAAGGCGTTCTCGTTTGAGTCGACATCGTGGTAGGAGCCATCGACGACGCTGACCTTGACATCGACGACGGGGTATCCGGCGACGACGCCGGTGAGCATCGCTTCCCTCACGCCCTTTTCGATCGCGGGGATGTACTCTTTGGGGATCGCTCCTCCGACGACCTTGTTGACGAACTCGAAGCCTTTGCCGACCTCTGCCGGTTCGATGACGATGTGGCAGACGCCGTACTGTCCGGAGCCGCCCGTTTGTCGGACGAACCGGCCCTCGGCCCTGGCCTCTGTCTTGACGGTTTCTCTGTAGGCGACCTGCGGTTTGCCCTGGTTGGCCTGGACGCCGAACTCTCGGTTGAGCCTGTCGACGATGATCTCCAGGTGCAGCTCGCCCATGCCGCTGATGATGGTCTGGCCGCTTTCTGCGTCGGTCATGACCCTAAAGGTGGGGTCTTCATCGGCGAGGCGTTGAAGGCTTGAGCCGAGTTTTTCCTGGTCGGCCCTGCTTTTGGGCTCGATCGCGATCTGGATGACGGGTTCTGGGAACCTGATTGCTTCCAGGACGATCGGCTTTTGGGGGTCGCAGGCGGTTTGGCCGGTGCGGACGTCGTTGAGGCCGATGACGCCGACGATCTCACCTGCGTAGGCGGCGTCGATGTCCTGGCGGTTGTTGGCGTGCATCTCAAGGATGCGGCCGACCCTTTCTGTCCTTGTGCGGATATCGTTGGTGTGGGGGTCGCGGTAGGCGACGGCCACTTGGCTACCCTTTTTGAGGACTCCCGAGTAGATGCGGATGTATGTGAGCCTGCCGACGTACTTGTCGGACATGATTTTGAACGCCAGGGCGCTGAACGGCTCGGTGTCTTCCGGCTTACGGGACATGGCTGTCTCGTCGTCTGGGTTGATACCGGCGACGTCCTCGACATCGATCGGGGACGGGAGGTAGTCGATGACGGCGTCGCAGAGGAACTGGACGCCCTTGTTCTTGAACGACGAGCCGCACATGACGGGCACGACCGCGTTGGCGAGGGTGCCGGCGCGGAGGGCCTTTTTGAGGTCGGCTACGGGGATCTCCTCTCCTTCGAGGAACCGCTCCATGATGGTGTCGTCGAAGTCGGAGATCGCCTCGATGAGGTGTTCGCGCCACTTGGCTGCCTCGGCGACCATGTCGGCGGGGATCTCAGTGACGTTGAACTCTTTGCCATCGTCGCTGGTGTAGAGGGTGGCTTTCATCTCCAGGAGGTCGATGTAGCCTTTGAAGTTGCTCTCTGCGCCGATGGGGATGGCGATGGGTGCTGCGTTTGCGCCGAGCCTGTCCTTCATCCTTTCGACGACGACGAAGAAATCGGCACCGAGGCGGTCCATCTTGTTGATGTAGGCGCAGCGGGGAACCTTGTACTTGTTCGCCTGTCGCCAGACTGTCTCTGACTGTGGCTGGACGCCACCGACGGCGCAGTAGACGGCGACGAGGCCATCGAGGACGCGCAGGGACCTTTCCACCTCGACGGTGAA
>CAZGER010000218.1:2321-4026 GCA_964524565.1 uncultured Chthonomonas sp.
GTCTGGAGACTTCATAGGTGAAGTCGACGTGTCCCGGGGTGTCGATGATATTGATCTTGTGTTCTGGCCGGTCTTTGTTGCTGCCGCGCCAGAAGGCGGAGGTGGCGGCGGAGGTGATGGTGATTCCCCTCTCCTGCTCCTGCTCCATCCAGTCCATTGTCGCGGCGCCGTCGTGGACCTCACCGATCTTGTGGGTCTTGCCGGTGTAGTAAAGGATGCGCTCAGTCGTGGTTGTTTTACCGGCATCGATGTGTGCAGCGATACCGATGTTCCGTACGAGTTCCAATGGGTGCGAACGTGCCATGTTTCTTTGTGCTCCTTCCTAGAATCCTCCGCCCTTAGAACCTATAGTGGCTAAACGCCCTGTTTGCGTCGGCCATTTTGTGGGTGTCTTCCCTTCGCTTGACGGCGTTGCCGGTGTTGTTGTAGGCATCGACGAACTCTGCCGAGAGTTTGTCGATCATTGTTTTGCCGGACCTTTTGCGGCTGAAGGTGACGAGCCAGCGGAACGCGAGCGTCCTGCGCCTTGCGGGGCGGACGTCCATGGGCACTTGGTAGGTTTGTCCACCGACGCGCCTTGGGCGGACCTCGACCTGGGGCATGATGTTGGTCATGGCTTGGTCGAAGACCTCGATGGGCTGTTCGATCTCGAGCTTTGTCGCGGCCCTTTGGAGGGACGTGTAGACGATGTGCTCGGCTTTGGACTTTTTACCGTCGAGCATCAGTCGGTTGATAAACCTTTGGAGATCGACGCTGTTGTGTACGGGATCCGGGAGGATCTCTCTTTGCGGGACTGGACCTTTTCGTGGCACTTTTCTCTCAATCTCCTGTTAGCCTGCGGCTTTCTTGGGCCTCTTGGTGCCGTACTTGCTGCGGCTTTTTTGCCTGTTGTTGACGCCTGCGGTCTGCTCTGCGCCGCGGACGATGTGGTAGCGGACGCCTGGGAGGTCCTTGACACGACCGCCACGGACCAAGACGACCGAGTGCTCTTGCAGGTTATGTCCGACACCGGGGATGTACGCGGTGACCTCGACCCCGTTTGTCAACCGGACACGAGCGACCTTTCTGAGCGCCGAGTTGGGCTTTTTAGGTGTCACTGTGCGGACGATTGTGCAAACGCCCCTTTTGAAGGGGTTCTTTTTGAGGGCTGGCGACTTCGACTTGGTCGAAAGTTTCGATCGGCCTCTCCTGACGAGCTGGTTAACGGTCGGCATTCATTCCTCTGTTGTCATGAGGTCCTTCTTACGGGGACTGGACAAAAAAAGCCCGGTCACTCAGACACGGGGCTTGCTGGTTTCGACTCGTTTTTTCTTCGTCTTCATTCAGCTCGCCGTTCGTGCCTCCGTGGATGGAACCGCTGCGGACAGGCCTTGGCCTGAACCGAGGGGATGATACGGCATCAAACATGCCGTGTCAAGGACCGTCGCGAATTCAGGTTCAAATTGAGTCTCTTGGGCCTAGTTCGGGCGGGGCTCCGGCTTGGTCGGTGGCGTATGTGGGCGGTTTTGCGGGTCTCGGTCTGGTGGCGGATTGTGGGAGCCAGTATGATTCTGGCCATGAAGCGCAACGTGCTTGTGGCCGCCATCCTTGCCGGAATCCTGTGTCTGGCCATTGCCCAGCGGGCCGTCCCGACCAAGCAGTTTGACTACACGCGGGTGATGGTTTACAACATCCAGTGGTTCCACGCTGGCGAGGACCAGAAGCG
>CAZGER010000219.1:0-4004 GCA_964524565.1 uncultured Chthonomonas sp.
ACCACGACATCGAGGCCCTCAATAACACCACCCCGTTCCCGGTGGAGCTGTGGACCTTGCTCGGCCAGGCCAGGAGCGAGGGGGTGCAAGACCTGGTGATGGAGGCTTCCAGTCACGCCCTGTACGAGCGGAGGCTGGCTGGTGTCCAGTTCGACGTGGGCGTGTTCACAAACCTGACACAGGACCACCTGGACTTTCACGGGTCGATGGAGAACTACGCGCTTGCCAAGCGCCTGCTTTACACAGAGTACGCAGCAGCCACGACCAAACCGTTTGTCGGAGCGCTCAACATCGCCGACGAGCGGGGCCGGGAGTGGAGCAACGACCTTCCTTGTCGTGTCTTGACGTTTGGCGCCGACGATGCCGACCTTCGTGTCCGCGCAACAAGCGTCACGGTCTCGTCGATCACCTTGGAAGCCACTTTTCGGGGCGAAGCCGCGACAGAGACGCTGCAAGTCGGCGGGTTGTTCAACGTTGAGAACGCCGGCTCGGCCCTCGCCGGGCTTCTGGCGCTCGGGCACCCGTTGCCCGAGTCTTTGGCAGCCTTGGCACAGGTCAGGGCCGTTCCCGGCAGGTTCGAATCGATCCCGAACGACCGCGGGATCGGCGTGATCGTCGACTACGCCCACACGCCCGACGCCCTCTCGCTCTTGCTGCGGTCCACGCGGCAGCTCGGCCCCAAGAAGATCATTACGGTCTTTGGGTGCGGGGGCGACCGCGACCGGAGCAAGCGTCCGAAAATGGCTGCGGCGGTGAGCGCGGGCAGCGACGTGGCGGTCGTGACCAGCGACAATCCGAGGACGGAAGATCCGGCCGCGATCCTCAAGGACATCATCGTTGGGATCGCACCCGGCACGAAGCACTTCGAGATCATCGATAGGCGTGAGGCGGTCCGGTCGGCGATCGGGATGGCTGAGCCCGGGGACATCGTCGTTATCGCCGGAAAGGGGCACGAGGACTACCAGATCATCGGCAGGACAAAACACCCGATGGACGACCGTGTCCTTGCCCGCCAAGCCCTGGAGGCCACCCAGGAGTGACGCTGGGCGAGCTCGCGACAAGGCTCGGGGGGAGTTTGGTCGACGGTGACCTTACCGCGACTTTTGAAGGGTTCCAGACAGATTCCCGCGACGTTGGGGCGGGTGACGTGTTTTTGGCGGTGCGTGGTGCGAGTTCGGACGGCCACGCCTTTGTCCCGGACGTGATCGCCAAGGGTGCGGCGGCGACTGTCGCCGAGCAGGACGTCCCTGGTCCGCACATCCTTGTCAAAGACTTGGTCCGGGCCATTGCGAGTTTCGGGCTTTCCGTCCGCGACGAGTTTTCCGGCCCGGTCATCGGGATCACGGGCAGCAACGGCAAGACGACGACCAAGGAGTTCCTTGCCGCGGCTCTCTCCGCTAGCGGCCCGGTCCTGAAGTCGCAAGGGAACCGGAACACCGAGTACACGAGCCCGCTTTTGTGGCACGACCTGCGCCCTGAACACTGGGCGGTCGTGGTCGAAATGGGGATGAGGGGGTTTGGGCAGATCGCCCACCTGGCGGCGGTCGCCCGACCAACGATCGGGATCGTCACGTGCGTCGGCACCGCCCACGCGGAGAAGGTCGGGAGCAGGGCAGGGATCGCGGCCGCAAAGGGTGAGCTACTGGAAGCCCTCCCGCCCGATGGGACAGCCGTGGTGTGGCGGGAGGACGACTTCTTTGCCGAACTTGCCTCGTGCGCACAGTGCGAGGTGAAGACATTTGGGTTCTCGCCCGAATCGGACCTGCGGGTCGTTGGTTACCGCGCTCTCGATTGGGCGTCTTGCGAGGTTCTGTTGGAGCTAAGCGGCGAGTCGGCAAGTGCGAAGCTCCCGGTGATCGGCAGGCACCAGGCCCTGAACGCGGGTGCCGCGGTGCTTGCTGCGGTGTCGGCAGGGACGCCGTTCCGACAGGCTGTTTCCCATTTGGACCGGGCAGAGCTCCCGCCCTTGCGCATGGAAGTCCGCCAGCGGAACGGCGCGACCGTCTTGGTTGACACGTACAACGCGTCCCCCGACTCGACTGTGGCCGCTCTTCGGGCGCTGTACGAAGGCCCGACCGAGGGCAGACGCCTCGCGGTGCTGGGAGAGATGAAGGAGCTCGGTGACTTTACAGAGTCGGGGCACAGGGCAGTCGGAGCGGGCTTGGACGCAACAAAGCTCGATTCTGTGCTCCTGACCGGCGGGCCGACTCGTTTTATCTTTGAAGAGGCCGTTTCTGCAGGGTTCCCGGCAGCACGGATAGCGCAATTGTCAGAGCTCGATGTCCAAGAAGTCAGGAAGTTCCTCGACACCGCCGGTCAGGGCGATGTCGTGCTCGTGAAGGGCAGCCGCGCGCTTGGTTTGGAGCGTGCGCTATGAACCATCCGCTTTGGACTGGCGTCCAGGCGATGGTCGTGGCCGGACTCGCTGCACCGATGGTCTACCGGATCCTGCTTGCGCTCAAGTCGCGGCAGACGGTGAGCCCGCACATCGGCGAGCACGCCCACAAACAGGGCACCCCGACGATGGGCGGGCTTATCATCTTGGTCGGAGCCCTGGTCGGTGTCTTTTTGATGCGCGGGAGCGGGGCGGTGGGCATGCTTCCGCCGCTCTTTCTGCTCGTTGGGTTCGGGCTCGTCGGGTTTTTGGACGATTTTGTCGTCCCCCGGTTGTGGCCGGGCAAGCGCGGGCTCGGCTGGCTGCCCAAACTGGCGCTAGAGATCGTTGCGACCGTTTCTGCCGGGTACGTCATGGAACTGAGGGATCCTGTCCACCTCGCGGTCTATGCGTTCATCGTCCTTTTCTATTCAAACGCGTACAACTTCGCCGACGGACTGGACGGTCTTGCGGGCGGGATCGCCGTGATCTTGGGACTGGGCCTGATCGCAGTCCGGTGGCAAGAAACGCCGTGGGACGCCTACTTTCCCATGATCGGGATCGTTGCTGGTGCGCTCCCGTTCCTGGTGTTGAACGCGCCTCCGGCAAAGGTGTTTATGGGTGATGTCGGGGCCCTGCCTATCGGCGCGGTCTTGGGCCACACCGCGCTCCTTCCGTTCCTTGGCGCCGGCGGGTTCACGCAGAACCTCGGCAACCAGTGGCTCGTGCTGGGAATCGGCGTGATGTCCCTCCTGATGGCGCTGGAGCTTTTGCCGGTGCCGATCCAGATCGGGTGGGTGAAGGTGTTCAAGCGCAGGGCGTTCAACTTTAAGACACCGATCCACCACGCTTTCCAGGAAAAGGGCTGGCCGGAGACGCGCATCGTGTACCTGTTTCATATCGTCCAGGCAGGGCTCGTCGTCCTTGGCGTCGCCATAGCTGTCGGCACGGGGTCTGCGCCGTGACGGCCGATCTGCGTGGCAAGCGGATCGCTGTCGCAGGGATGGGTGTGAGCGGTCTGGCAGTGGCCAAGGCCGCCCAAGCGACTGGCGCGACGCCGGTGGTCCTGGACGAGCAACCTGGCGACGTGCCGCGGGTTCTCGCCGCGGTGGACAGACTGCAAGCCCTGGGAATCGAGACTGTCACAGGATGGCACGGACGGCTGGACCCTGAGGACTTTGACTACCTGGTCGTCTCGCCCGGGTTCCCGATCGGGCACCCGGCGTCTGCGGACATGGCCGGCCGCGTGATCGGCGAGATCGAGTTTGGGTACCTCGTGGCTCGGGCGCCGGTCATCGCCCTGACCGGCACAAACGGCAAAAGCACCACGACGGTCATGGCATGGCTGTGCGCGAGAGGGGCGGGCCTGGATGCGGCCCTGTGCGGCAACATTTCCGGCACCGGGTACCCGGAGGAGGTGTTCACCGACGCGGCGGTCAGGATCCCTGCCCAAGGGCTCTTGGTGGCAGAGATCAGCAGCGCCCAATTGGAGACAGTGGAACGGTTTCGGCCCAAGGTGGCAGCGGTCACGAACATCTCGGAAGACCACGGCGACCGGTACACCCACCCATCGGCCTACCGAGCGGCCAAACTTCGGATATTCGAGAACCTCGGTGCAGACGACACGGTC
>CAZGER010000220.1:0-4001 GCA_964524565.1 uncultured Chthonomonas sp.
CGACGATGGTGAAAGCCGGGGTGTTCCTGCTGATCCGACTCTCTCCGGCAATGGGTGAACAGGTCTGGATCACCTCTGTCGGCTGCGTGACGATGGCGCTTGCCTCCGTCTTGGCCGTTCTGGAACGCGATTCCAAACGGATGCTGGCCTGGACGACGGTGGCCACGCTCGGTTGTCTGACCGCGCTTGCCGGAAAGGGCACCGAAGCCGCCCTTTCAGCCGCTGTAGGGCTTGTCATCGCTCACGCTCTGTACAAGTCTGCCCTGTTCTTCCTAGCCGGTGGACTGGAGAACTTGACGGGCACCCGCGACGTGACCCTGTACGGCCGTGTGTTCGGTCAGAACCGTCTGCTCGGGGCGGGCCTTGTCGCGGCGGGGCTCTCGATGGCCTCAATCCCGCCGACGTTTGGGTTCTTGGCGAAGGAGGTTGTCGGCGCCACGTGGGGTTCCGCGCTCGAAATCGGGTGTTTTGTCGTTTTTGGGGCGTCTTCGGTCGCGGTTGCGGTCGCCCTGTGCTTCCGTACGCAGTTCGGAGCAGCAAGCGGCACGCCTGGGCCTGTCCCGATGCTGATAAGCGCGGTCCCGCTGGTTCCGGCGATCGTTGGACTGTGGCTGGGGATCGACCTCTCCACCGCCGGAGGGCTGCTCAGCATGAGCACGGTCGGGATGCCCTTCGGCCCGGGCGGCCACCTCGCCCACTGGCACGGCCTCACGACGGCCCTGGGAATGACCGTCATCGCGTGGGCGGCTGGGACGGTTGCCGGACTCAGTCACGCAAGGCTGGCCGCGTCAGGCGGAAAGGCCGCACCGTTCGGCGACCAAGGGCTCTTGGACGCGGCGTCTTTGATCGTGCACAAGTTGGGGACAGTTGTCTCGGATATCGTTAAAGTCAAGTCCTTCCGACAGCACATATCGTTCTACTTCCTTGCCTTTGTCGTGCTTTCGGCCTACGTGTTCGTGCTCCGGCCGCTCAAGCTGGCGATGCCAGCCGGACCGCCGTCTGCGCTGAACGAGACCATGGTCGCCGCGTTTGCGTTGGTCGCGGCCATGAGCATCCTGGTGACGAAGACACGGCTCGGCGCAGTTGCCGTCCTGGGGATCGTCGGCGTCGCCCTGAGCGTGACCTATGTGACATTTTCCGCCCCAGACCTAGCCTTGACACAGATCTTGGTCGATGTGCTGACCGTTGTCCTCTTCGTCCTGGTCTTTGCGCGGCTGCCACGGTTCACCCAGATCAGTGTCCGGGGCCAAAAGGTGCGCGACTGGCTGCTGGCTGCTTCGGTCGGAATTGTCATGACGGTGCTGGTCGTCGCGGTCACCAGCTCGACCCGACCGAACCTGGTGAGCAACTTCTACGCCATGAACAGCTACACCCGGGCCAAGGGGCACAACGTGGTGAACACGGTGATCGTCGACTTCAGAGGGCTCGACACGCTCGGTGAGATCACTGTCCTTGGCATCGCTGCACTGGGCGTCCACACGCTTGTCCGACTGAACCCGAGGAAGCGGGACGGGGTGAAGGCGTGACCTCGATCATCCTCACCACAACCACACGTTTTCTGACGCCGTTTTTGCTGACCGTCTCCGTCTTTCTGCTCATGCGTGGGCACGACCTGCCTGGTGGAGGTTTCGCCGGTGGGCTCGTCGCGGTCGCGGCGATGGCCCTGCACCTGATGGCATACGGCGAACCGGAACTGCAACGGATCGTCCGGGCAGACCCGCGGACCGTTGTCGGGATCGGACTTTTGTGCGCGATCTTCTCCGGCCTCGTCGGGACGATGTGGGGGTACCCGCTGTTGACCTCTGTCTGGCGGGAGTTCGGCACGCCGCTGGGCCATGTCAAGATCGGCACGCCGATGCTGTTCGACCTCGGGGTGTACCTGGTGGTCGTTGGCGCGGGGATCGGATTGCTGGAGGACATGCACGAGGAATGAGCCACACGCTCGTGCTCGCCCTCCTCGTCGGGGCCTTTTTCGCCACCGGCGTGTACCTGATGCTCCGCCGCAGCACGATCAAGCTGCTGTTCGGGCTGGCCCTGATCGGAAACGGGACAAACCTTCTGGTGTTCACCTGCGCCGGTGTCGTGCGAGGGCACGAGCCTCTGATCCCTGCCGGAAAGGAACGGCTGGAAGCCCCCTACGCCGACCCCCTCAGCCAGGCGCTGATCTTGACTGCGATCGTGATCAGTTTTGCCGTCCTTGCCTTTGCCATGGTCCTGGTCAAGCGGGGGTACGACTCATTTGGAACGGACGACTCTGACATGGTGGTGGAGACAGACGAATGACGGTCTCGGCCTTGGTTTTGGCACCGCTGGCCTCCGCCGCGCTGCTGCTCGGACTGTGGACAGCGCCGCGAATCCGCAGGCGAACCGCCGTCCTGAGTTCGTCGCTGCACCTGTTCCTGAGCGGCTGGACGTGTTGGACGGTGTGGACGTACGGGCCGGTCACAGAACGGCTGGGGAACTGGGAACCCCCGTTCGGGATCGTGTTCCGGGCAGACCTTGCGGGGGCGGGAATGGTGCTGGTCACCTCGCTGATCGGGTTCGCCGTGACGATCTTTGCCCTTGAGAACATTGATTCCAGGCGCAGGGACTACGGGTTCCACCCGTTGTTTTTCACCCTCATCGCCGGTGTGTGCGGATCGTTCTTGACCGCAGACCTGTTCAACCTGTACGTTTGGTTCGAGTGCATCCTGCTGTCATCGTTCGTGCTGATCTCACTCGGGGGCGAAAAGCGGCAGATCTCAGGCGCACTGGGTTACGTCGTCCCGAACCTGTTCGCCTCGATGGCGTTTTTGATCGGGCTCGGACTGCTCTACGGGGCGACCGGAACGCTCGTCTTGTTCGACCTCGCCAGGGCAGTCCGGACAGTCGAACCCAACCTTGTTGCATCGATATCCCTGGTGTTCGCCGTGGCGTTTTTGACCAAGGCGGCGGTGTTCCCGTTTTTCAGCTGGCTCCCTGCCTCGTACCACACCCCGCCGGTGGCGATCACCGCGCTCTTTGCCGGACTCCTGTCCAAGGTCGGTCTGATCGCGCTGGTGCGGTTCTTTGTCCAGGTCGTTCCGTTAGCTCCAGGCCCGATCCACGACGTGCTGGTTGGCGCTGCCCTTGGCTCTGCGGTCGTGGCGAGCCTTGCTGCCGTCGTCCAGACAGACCTCAAAAAGATCCTGGCGTACTTGATCGTGGCCCACATCGGCACGATGCTGGCCGGTCTCACGCTGGAAGGAGAGCGGCCCCTGGCCGCCTTGCTCCTCTACACGGCCCAGCACATGGTGAGCGTGACGGCGATGTTCTTTTTGGTCGGGATCATCGAGCGCCAGTTCGGATCGACCCGCCTCGACCAGATCGGCTCTTCGTCCAAATGCTCACCCTGGCTGGGATGGCTGGCCCCCGTCTGTGTCCTGTCGCTGACGGGGATCCCGCCGGTGGTCGGTTTCTGGCCAAAGCTCTCATTGGTCTTGGCTGGGGCAGGCACCGGTTCGTGGATCCAGGTGGCCTGCGTCGTGGTGCCCAGTCTGGCAACGCTCGCCTGCGCCGGAAAGGTCTGGACGGCCATGACAAAGCAAGAGCCTGAAGCCGACACGGTGAAAGCGCTTCCCCGTGGGTCTGCGGCGGCCAAATACGTGCCCCTGGGGTTGCTGGCGGGGGTGCTGGTCGTGGCAGCGGTGTTTCCTGGCCCTCTCGCCGGGATGGCGACGACGGCGGCGGAGCAACTCAGGACCGAAGTCGACCTGGAGGAGTTGGCGCGGTGATCCTCTACGTGATCGGACTGACCCTCGTTTGGTGTTGGATCGTAGGGTCTTTCGCCCCGGCGAACGTCTTGGGCGGGGCCATTGTCGGTTCGGGGATCCTTCTGTTCCTGAGGTACCGGGTGCCGGGGGTGAGGTCGTACTTCCCTTCGGCACGGCAGGTCTGGCAAGGGGCCGCGCTCGCCGTTTTCTTTGTCTTCGACCTGGTCTTGGCGTCCCTCAGGCTGGCGGCCGAGCTCCTGACGCCTGGCT
>CAZGER010000221.1:0-3999 GCA_964524565.1 uncultured Chthonomonas sp.
CTGACCCCCGGGACGCTGACGATCGACATCAGTCAGGACAGGAAGTGGATGTACGTCCATGGCACGAACGTGCAAGACGAAGAGGAGTTCGTCCGTGCGATCAAGTCTGGGTTTGAATCAAGGGTGCTGGAGCTTTTAAGGTGAGCGGTTTCTTACAGGTCGCGGCGGGAATCTCCTTGACAGTGGTAGCGGTCAGCATGGGGCTGGTCGCGCTCCGCGTCATTAGGGGAAGGACGGTGCCTGACCGCGTGATATCGCTGGACCTTGCCGGGGTCCTGGTCGTCGCGACCATCGGCATCGCGGCCGTAGCTAACGACAGCGACTCGCTCATCGACGTTGCGATCGTGACGGCGATCGTGAGCTTTTTGGGAACAGTCGCGTTCGCCAGGTACCTCGAACGGAGGGTCAAGCGCGGATGAACGACATTCTCGCCGGCGTGCTGATGCTCTTGGGTTCCGCGTTCTGTTTCCTCGCCGCGTTCGGCCTGCACAAAATGCCCGACTTCTATTGCCGCATGCAGGCCACGACGAAGGGGACGACGCTCGGGGTTGGGCTCGTGATGCTCGCCGTGGGTGTCCACGCTGGCGGAGGGGCCGTGGCGACCAAGGCGCTGGCGGTGGTCGTCTTCCTGTTCATCACAGCCCCGGTGGGGGCCCACATGATCTCCCGGGCGGCTTATATGGGCAGGATCCCTCAATGGAGCGGGACGCTCAGCGACGCGTTGGAAGGGGTCTACGACGAGTTTCTTGAACCGTCGGATCCCGCTGAAAGTGACGATCGGGCCGAAACTGGCCCAAAACAGCCCGAAAAACTACCGGAAGAGCCCCGGAAAGATACTTGATTGGACTGAAAACCCCTTGTTGGCACGGGTTTGTGGTGTACAGTTCTTCTTACAAGCCGGGTGGCAGGTACCGAGAGAAAACGGCCTAGTCATGTGGTTGATCAGGAGAGGACAAAGCCACCTGACCACCCGGCTCAAAGAGCACCAAGCTCTTCCCTTGCTAGAATCGTGCCACTCGGCGCGCTAAGGGAGCTGTTCCAGCAAATCTCGCAGCATCTTGTCGGGTCGGCCAGCGATCCAGGTTGTTCCCTGTTTGGTGTAGAGGAGGTTTTCTGCCCCGGACCAGAGGGCTTTGCACCAGGATTTGCCGTTGGTGAGGCGGACCGGCTTGCCTTTGGGGTCGGGGCCGGCTTTGGCGGCGGCGACAGTGCTTTTTGCGGCGGATTTGGCAAAGCCCCATGTGGAGGCCGCCCAGGAGAACCGGGTGGTCGGAGGCGTGGCCGGTGACCCGCTCGCCCAGCTTGGGACGAGGTAGACGGTCTGGCCGGTGACGGCATCGAGCCGGTAGACGATGAAGGTGGTGTAGCGGCCTTTTTCCTGGTCCCAGGAGTTTGGGTCGTAGGCGGTGCAGTCGTGGACGAGGCGGTAGGTGTCGCCGCTTTGGACGTAGACGGGGTCTTGGGCGACGGCGGCGTCGGTCTGCCACCAGCCGAAGTCGCGGTCTGTCGCCATGAAGATCCGTGACTCGAGTTGGGCCCGAGCGAGGGTCGGGACCGGTGCGGGGAGGGGTGGTTCGTACAGACCGGAGAGTTGGAACGGGATGCCGTAAGTGACGTCGATAGCGGCTGTGAAACCCCCTGAGATCTTGATCTTGGTGCCAGGAACGATCTTGTCAAAGTCGAGCAGGACGTATTGTGGCCGGTAAGCTTCGGTGCTCTCATCCAAGTTGCACTTGACGAGTTCGTACCTGCCGCCGAAGAAGCGGTAGTAGTCGTTGGCGAGGCGGATGCACTCGGCGGTGCTGAGGTTGTTCTGGGGGTTTTGCCAGTACTCTGAGTAAATCCAACCGTGAAGATTGCCGTTGGTTGTCCAAATGACTGAGACGGGAGAGCCGTACACACTCAGTCGACCTGGGGCGAACGGTTCCAACACCATTGGTTGAAGCTTGCGAAGCACCGATCGGTCAAACTTGCACCGGGCCACGGCGTAATCGAGCAAACGGTCGGCTAAGGCGCGCGATCGAGACACAAGATCGGATTCTTGCCCCACCAACAGGGTGAAAACCAGACTGGTCACTGTGGGCCCCCGGGTGGGGCCGCGTCGACTTCAAAGAGCTTGCACCAGTCCTGCGTTCTCAAGTGCCCGTCCTATTGATCTAGTTTAGATCGTTTTCCTGCGACTCGTCTCGAAGCATGTGCAAAAGCAATGATCACCTGGCGACCGTTCGATCACCTGCACTCCGGCGGGGGTTTGGCCAGGACGACAGCCAGGCTTGGTTTGTGAGAAATCGAGCCGTTGCACCGTGACAGCCCCCCGAACCGCCCGCTCTAGGTCGGTTCGTCCTGGTCGAGCCAGCGACGCGGCCTAGTCCACCCAGTCAGCGATGAAGAGGTTGGTCTCGGCCGGGACAGATCCAAAGCGGTTGCTCGCAAACACGATCTTCTTTCCGTCCTTGGAGAACATGGGGAACCCGTCGAAGTCCGGTGCCGACGTCACCCGTTCGAGCCCGGTGCCGTCGGTGTTCACGATGTAGAGGTTGAACTCACGGCCCCGTGGGTCCTCGTAGTTCGAGCAAAACACGATGCGTTTGCCGTCGGGGTGCATGAATGGGGCAAAGCTGGCCCCAGGTAGCCGCGTGACCTGGCGCTTGTTCGCACCGTCGGCGTCCATGACCCACACGTTCATGCTGCTCGGGCGCACCAGATGGTCCTTCAAAAGGCTCTGGAAGTTCCGGATGTCGGCCAGCTTGGTCATGCGGGGCGAACTGCGGAACACGATCTGACTGCCGTCCCAACTGACAAACGGGCCACCGTCGTAGCCCAGCCAGTTGACGAGGCGGACAGGGTCGGTGCCGTCCAGGTTGGACCGAAAAATGTCGACGTCGCCGTCCTGCTTGGCCGTCCAGACCATGTACTTGCCGCTTGGGTCGATCGTCGTCTCGGCCACGTAGTCGCCCAGGTCGAGGACCTTTTGAAGCCCGGTGCCGTCGGGTCTGGCGCGGTACAGAGAAAAGGCAGGATTGACCTTCCAAACATACCCTTTGGACATGTCGACAGGAGCCTGGGCGCCCTTGTCCTTTTCGTGGGTGCTGCTGAAGTAGACCCATTTACCGTCTGGGCTGAAGTAGCTGCACGTACACCTTCCGAGCCCGGTGCTGACGAGGTGCCGGTTGGAACCGTCGGCGTCCATCACAAAGATCTGTTCGTCGGGGTATTCGGGCTGGCGTGTCTGGAAGGTGATCTTCGACCCGTCCATGTTCCAGTAACCCTCAGCGTTCTGGCCGCCAAACGTGACCTGGCGGATGTTCTTAAGGTGCCGCTCGCCGGACTGCGCCGGTCTGGCGACACTAGTGGGCCACTCTGAGATCGATTTGTACGACCTCGGGGTCGTGTCTTGGCCCATGAGCACGGCGGCGGCGAGCGCGATCACGGTCACATTTTTTCCCCAGCCAACAAGAGTCCTGTGACGGAGCCTGCGCCCGTTTGCCTGACCTGACTGAGATTGTCCACGGCCCCGGTAATGAGGGGGCTCAATTCCTCCGAGAATGAAGGAAGAACCTAGCTTATGCTAACGGGCGACGTCTTCGTCGATGAGGGTTTGATCACACCCTACCAGCTTCAACTTGCCATCAACAAGCAAGTGGAGATGGGCGGGAACGACCCTATCGCTCGGGTGATGGTGGACATGGGCCTCATCTCCGAGCGCGACCGCGTCGTATGCACCGGAAAAGTCTGGGACATCCCGTTTGCTGACCTCACTCTGGAAAAACCGGACACCGAGGCGATCAAGCTCATCAGTCCCCAGTTTGCCAAGCGCCACAAGGTCCTTCCGATCACGCAAGAGAACGACCAGGTGCGGGTGGCGATGGCCAACCCGCTGGACGTCTTTGTCATCGACGAGCTGCGGATGACGACCGGCCTGGAGATCGTCCCCCTGATCTCTGTCGAAGAGGACCTGGTCACTGCGATCAACGACTTTTACACGTCGGACATGACGGT
>CAZGER010000222.1:0-3984 GCA_964524565.1 uncultured Chthonomonas sp.
GTCAGGTGCTCGCAGCCCGAAAACTTCGTCTGGTCGTAATGAACGGCCATGAGCCACTTGTCAGGCTCCAGGTTTCGCTCAAATTCCTGAACGGATGTCAAAACATTGTCGTGCGAAGCGCAAGATCCAAGGTGTAACTTAAGTAGATCAAACCCGGTCGGCAGGATATGACAATGGCAGTCCACAAAACCTGGCAACAGCCATCCGACCGTTTCATCTCCCCTCAGGTCTCCTCCGACCTGCGCATATCGGCCGTTCTCGACCCGGAACGCCAGCGGGCTCCCTCCGTACATGCCTCCCACGAGACTCAACCGCAGATCTCCTTCACGACCCTCTCCGCGCTCTCCAAAGCCCCCTCGATGAACCCCACCCACTCGCTCGTCGCGTCCCCGGCAAAATGGACGTTCCCGACCCGTTCCGAAAGGTACGGCAGGCACGCCTTCGCGCTCCCGGGCCCCGTCAACGGAAACGCCCCCTTCGCGAACTCGTCGCCGGTCCAATCGTGGACAAAACCCTCCTCAAAGTGGTCCAGTGCGCCAGGAAAGATCTCTGAGACTGCCCGCAAGATCACCTGGACGGGCTCGTTCCGATCCATCAGTGCCTCCGCCGCCTCTCCACAAATGTAGCAGTTGAGGCACGCCAGATCCCCCGTGCCCGCGTCCCAAACCTGCTGGCAGGGAAGGTCGCACAGCAGGCGGCCCGACCAGTCCGAACTGCGCCAAAACGCCTCGCTGAAAACGAGCGAGACCTTCACCGCCCGAGCCATGCCCATATGCCCCCACGCCCGGGAGTGCGACAGAGGCAACCCCGTGATGTCGATCCCGGCAAGCAGCGGGGGCGGAAGCGCCATCACAACGTGGTCGAACCTGCCCTCCAGCCGGTCCAGACTAAAAATGTCGATCCCCGAGTCCGCCGGCACGACCCGCCCGACCACGCACTTGGTCTTGATCCTGTCAACAATCCGCTCGGCGACAGCGTCGCAAAGGGCCCCGCCACCGCCCCGGATCCGATAGGTGGACATGTCCCCGTCCTCTCTGCCTAGGTACTTCCGGTAAAAGCTCAGCCACGAAAGCAGACCCACCTGGTCCGGATCGTCCCCCTCGTCAGATCGCAAAATCGCCTCGACAAACCACCTCCCGCGGGGCGACCGGCAAAGCCCGCCGACCCAAGACCCCAGGCTCACCTCGTCCAGGTGCAAGACCGGACTGGGCTGCCAAGGCTGGTCCGGAACCTCGGCGCACAGGTGGGCCGCCTCGCGGTAGAACTCGTCCAGGTCCGCCGATGCGTCGTCCCAAGGCTCGTCCTCGGTGCAAGCGTCCCCCTTGCGCACCACGATCCCCGGCCAGTAGTTCGGGGTCTCCATGCTCAGGCCGGACTCTTCCACCAAAGCGATCACCCTGTGGTGGTCCGCGTCGATCCACTCGCCACCTGCCTCGTAAGTCCCGCGCCCCTCGATTTCGACAGTCTCCAGGCGCCCCCCGATCCTCGGCCGCGCTTCGAACACAGAAACTTCCACCCCCCGCTCGACCAAAAGCTGGGCCGTCCGCAGACCCGCGATCCCCGCCCCAACGACGCCAACAGACTTATCCACAGGTTTTCCCCAACACCGGCACACCTGTGGACAACTTGTGGAAAACCTCGACGTCCGCCACGTCGTACACCGGTGTCTCACCCTCCCCGAACGCTTCACCGACCGATCGGCGCACCAAGTGGGCCGCCCCCGTCCAAGGTGGCAGGACCATCTGTCCAGCATCGGTCATCACTGCCGACACCACCGGCCCGCACGATCCCCACATCTCGCAGAATTCCTCCACCGCTCCCCGTACGACCAACCCGCCCCGCTTCATCAGCCCGTCCTCAGCCGCTAGGCGCAGCACCTCCGCGATCGGCCCGACCACGTCCCGCCGGAACACCCCAGGATCGATCAAAAACCACTCGACCTGCCGGCCCCTTACGCACGAAAGGTGCTGGATCACCGCCGCCGAGACCTCGTCCATCGTCCGGTCCCTGCCCGCGAAAGACGGAACCTGCACCGGAGCGACCAGCGCCAGCGGACACGCCGCCTCTGCAAGCATGTGCCCCAACAGGCCCGGACATGCCGAGATGTCCACGACCACGTCGCCACCTGCCAGTTCCGCCGCCAGAGCCTCCATCCCCTGCCCAGTCACCGGACGAACCCACCAATTCACGCCGCCACCGCCCGGTCCACCAAGACCAAAAGGAAAAACCCGATGGAGACAAACCCGTTCACAGTGAAAAACGCCACGTTGACCTTGCTCAGATCGTTGTGCTTGACCAGGTTCTGCTCGTAAGCCAACAGGGAAGTCACGAACACCGCCCCGACCCACGCCCAAACCCCCAGCCCGAACGCAGCCGTCCCTCCGGCCAAAAGGCCGACCGCCACCACGTGGCTGACCCTGCTCAGCACGAGGCTCCGCCGGACCCCGACTGTCTGCGGCAGCGACCTCAAGCCCTGCTCCAAGTCGAACTCCTCGTCCTGAAGGCTGTAAAGGATGTCAAACCCGGCGGTCCAGAACATCACCGCGCCGACAAAAAACAGCACCCGAGCGTCGAACCCGCCGGTCGTGCCGATCCACGCCGCCGCCGGAGCGGTCCCCAGCCCCAGACCCAGAACAAAGTGGCAGGCCCACGTGAACCGCTTGGTCATCGAATACCCCAGCGTCACCAAAAGCGCGACGGGCGCCAACAGCAGCGCCAACCGGTTCAACAGCCCCGCCGCAAGCAAGAAAAGCGCGATGCTCCCCCAAAAGTACAGGCTCGCAGTCTGCAAACCCAGCAGGCCGGCCGGGATCGCACGGCCCTTAGTGCGTGGATTGATCGCGTCGATGTCCCGGTCCACGATCCGGTTGAACGACATCGCCGCGCTCCTGGCCGCGACCATCGCAAGGACCACCAGACCGAATGTCCGCCAGCCCGGCCAGGGGCCGACACCCGCAGACTCGCTCCCCAGCACCATCCCCAAAAACGCGAACGGCAGGGCAAACACCGAGTGTTCCACCTTGATCATCTCAAGGAACACACGAAAGCCCTGCCAGCCGCGAGCGACGGTCGCCATCAGCCCTCAGAGTTTACTGACATGGCCACGGCCGTGCCAGGAAAACCCCGCTCAAATCGCTTCAGGCCCTGGTGAACGTCACTTTCATGAACTCGGTCCAACTCCCGTCCTCGCCTTCGGCGAAAGAGGTCATCGTCCGGGTGTTCTCGTCGATCAGGTCGATCACGTCACGGTAGTTGGCCGTCTCGCCGTCCCGCATCATGTCCGGCCCGACGCAGTCCAGCGTCATCCGCTTGCCGTCCGCGCTCAAGGTGCCCGTCTGCTTCCAAAGGTGCGAAGAGGCGGACGCGAACCAGCAGCCCCGGTACTCCTTGAACGAGACATCGAACCCGAGCGCGCTCTTGTACTGCATCTCCGACCCGTCCGGCATCGTCGCGACACCCTCGCCAAAGGCCCAGAGCCCACCTAGGCTCGTCACAACCTCCGTCCCCGAGGAGTGCATCTTCTCGCCCTCGCCCATCGTCATCTCGCTCGATGTCTTCCAGGTCCCGATCAAATTGACCAGCCACTCGTGTTCAGCAAGCGGCTTGGTCGCCATTTCCATTTCTTCAGTCGTGTTGTCTGACATATCACTTTCTCCTACATGTTATAGATCGAATATGGGTCCCAACCGTCACCAAAGCTCAGCCTCAAAGAGGCGAGCTGCCCGACGTGGTACGCGTCATGAAGGGCAACGTACTCGCTCAGGGCCTTGACGCTCCTTTCGTCCGCCTTCGCCAGAGCCTTGGCTACCCCGGAGTCCCGCAGCTCGAACAACACCTTCTCCACGTTGGCAGGAGATTTGTCCTCCAACGTGAAGCTCCCCCACTCGTGGTCCAGGCCGTCCACAGACTCGCCCAAAGCCACATAGCAGTCAGAAAGGTGGATCGCCGTCTCCAACGGAGTCATTGAACCAGGCGTCAAACGCG
>CAZGER010000223.1:0-3977 GCA_964524565.1 uncultured Chthonomonas sp.
GCAGTCGCGCAGGTAGATGCCAGCGCCGTACCTGAGCCACTCGTCCTTTTCGTTCTGGTGGTAGCTCATCCAGTCGGCAGAGTCTTCCCGATCCTGCTTTGAACCTAGGCGCTGCTTCCAGTTGTAGCTGACGTCGCAGTCCACCAGTTTCAGGCCGTCCACTCCTGTGGCGCGGACGGCGACCATGTAGCCCCTGGCTTTGAGGTTTTTGACCGTGACGTTCTTGCCCTCGATGACGATGCCGGTGCCAGTGCGCTTGTCCGGGTCGACGGTTTCCGGCGTGCCGACCAGGGTCGCGCCGCCAAAGTCGACGGTGATCCCGTTTCCGCGGACCGTCACAGCCGCGCCTTGGCCCGAGGGCAGGGCGTAGCGACCCGGGTTGACGCTGCAAGAGCGGGTGATCACGGTCCCAACGCGCAAGTTCAGGCTCTGTTGCAGGTACAGCGCTCCAGCAATGACCATAGGCCCCTAGTGTGGCATGGCCAGAGGCAGGCTGGCGTGGCGGCTATCGAATCTGGGCGGCGAGGCAGTTCGAGGATAAGTGGTTTGCCGGGCGAGGTATTGATCTCGGTTTACCGCCAACTTCTTGTACAATATCGGTGTGGCCTTTGGTTCAAGGGTTTCCTGATGAAACGCGGTAGAGCCTTCAGTCTTGTCGAGGTCGTCGTGGTGATCGCGATCATCCTTGTTCTTGCCGCGATCTTGGTGCCTGTCGGCAAGCGGGCCGTCTTGAGCGCCAAAGAAGCCAAGGCTTCATCAGGTCTGAGAGCGAAGGATTTGTCACTTGGCACGAGTTTGCATCCCAAGGGCTCAAGATCCTCAAACCTGAAGTGATCGAGGACATGCGGCGGTCCGACAAGCAAGGATGGTGAGCCTCAAGGGTGTTTTGGCCACATCTGGGCAGCCCGAAGCGCTGGACTCCTAGCCTTCAACCAGGCCGACAACACGCGCGGTCGAAACCGCGGTTTCGGCAACACCTTCTGGCCGTGGGGCCGGGGACTTAAAGACGTAGACAGGGCCGGGCCAGCCCTTGAGACGCGCCTCTGCGTAGCTGTTACCGGTGTACCGGTAGACCACCCGGTTCCAGAACGTCCTGGCGAGTTTGTTCTCTTCCAGTGCGCCGATCTGCCAGTGGCCCTGGAACTGCTCAAAGACGCTCCGCGCCACCTCTTCGCCTATACCTAGGCGGCGGTACGGTTCCAGCACAAAGAGCTCGGCCACGGAGTAGGTCGCTTCTGTGCTGAGGGTGTCGAGCCGCCGCACCATGACGAAGCCGGCGAGTTTGCCCTTGACCCGGATCAGGAACGCCCAGCGGTGGGCGTCGCCAAAGTACGAATCAAGGTGTTCGTAGGCGTAGATCCCGTCCTCACGGATCTCGATAGGGGCGTAGACGCTCAACTCGTGCAGGTAGAGCTGGAGAAGGTTCCGTAGAACCCCCGTGTCCTCCTTCCGTGCAAAAGTCAGCTCGATCGGCATATGGCCCCCAAACGCCAGGCGCAACCCTGGCTGTCTTGTTTGACTGACGAACCAGCCCGCAGGTTCCGTGCCTTGCCTTGGAATTTCACTCTTTTGACGGGACCTATGCTTCGGCCAAGCCCCGTTCCAGGTCGGCGAGGATGTCGCGGACGTCTTCCAGGCCCATCGAAAGCCTTATGCCACCTGGTGCGATCCCCGCCTTGATCTGGTCTTCTGGGGCGACCACCGAGTGCGTCATCGAGGCGGGATGCTCGATCAGGCTGCGGATGTTCCCCAGCGACACGGCCAGCGTGATGCTGAGCGAGTCCCGCGCAATCTCGTTGATCACCCTTACGGCCCTGCCGTATGCCTCCTCGGCCGAGCCGGCCATCTCGAAGTAGATCATCGACCCAGGGGCGAAGTTGCCGTCGATGTCCCTCATTTGCCGTTCTGCAAGCTCCCGTTGGGCGAAGCTGGCCAGGCCAGGGTAGTGGACGGTCGCCACCATCGGATGGCTTTCCAGGAACCCCGCGACGGTCTGAGCCGTGGCCTGCTGGCGCTCCAGTCGCAGGGCCAAGGTTGGCACTCCGTAGTTCAAAATGTGCCATGCGGCGTCTGGCGAGAGGCTTCCTCCAAAGTCCTTTCTGTACAGCAGCAGGTCTGTCTCGGAGCGGCCCGGGCCGATGACCACGCCGCCCATCGTGCAGCCAAACCCACCGATGTGCTTGGTGAGGCTGTGGACGACGAAGTCGATGCCGCTGACGAGGGGCCTTTGCCCGAACGGTGAGGCGAAGGTGTTGTCAACGATGGTGACGAGTTTCTGGTCGTCCGGGCGGTGGTCGTTCACTTCCCGCGCCAGTGCGACAATGGCCTCGATGTCGATCAGTTCCATCGTCGGGTTACAGGGGGTCTCAAAGTAGAGGACCCTGGTCTCGGGCCGGATCGACTCCCTTAGGGCGGCGAGGTCGTTGAAGCTGACCGAGGTGTGGCCGACCCCAAACCTCGCTAGCCAGTTCGTGATGTGTCCGTGGGTGCAGCCGTAGATCGCGGGATGAAACACCAGGTGGTCTCCCGCCCGGACATGGATCCCGATGGCGGCTGAGACCGCCGCCATCCCTGTCGCAAAGGAGACGGCGCACTCTCCCTTTTCTGCAAAGGCCAGCGTCTCTTCCAGAAGGCCCTGACAAGGCTCGTCCAGGCGGTCATAGATGTAGATCGGCTTTTCAACGTTCCGGTCGATGGCAGGGTTGGCAAACTGTTGGAACGCGGCCGCCCCTCGCTCTGCGCTCCTGAGCCCAAAGGAAACGGCCGTTGTGATCGGCGGCGTGATATGGTCGTCAAAGTCCCACTTCTCGCTTCTGAACTTGCCGTGGATCAGGACGGACCGGTCGCGGTAGCCCTTGTTCATGCCCATACACCTATTCTAGGCAAATGACCACGGGGGACTTTGAAACAATCAGCGCATGATTGCCCAACATGACAGAACAATAACGGGCAATTGTACGCAGCATACGACACGTTGTGAGTCGGTCTGGGGATTCGGCATTCGATTCTCGAACGATCTTCCGAACTTGCTACTCTTTGTCCTGGAGAGCCGCTAGGCCAGGCAGCTCGGTGCCTTCCAGGAACTCCAGGCTGGCTCCGCCGCCGGTGGAAACGTGCGAGACCTTGTCCGCCACTCCGAACGCTTCCGCTGCCGCGGCACTGTCCCCGCCGCCGACGATCGTCGTGCCGGGGCACTCCGCCAAGGCGTGCGCCACGGCCTTTGTGCCTTCGGCAAAGGCGGGCATCTCGAACACACCCATGGGGCCGTTCCACACGACCGTGCCTGCCGAGCGGACGACGCCTGCGAACGCGGCCGAGGTCGCGGGGCCGATGTCCAGCCCCATCTCGTCCGGTTGCATCTCTCCAGAACCGCAGACCCTGTGCTCGGAGTCTGCCTTGAACTGCTTGGCGCACACGACGTCGGTTGGGAGACCGATCTTGTCACCCGACGAGGCGAGGAGGTCTTTGCAGAACTCAAGTCCGCCTTCGTCGAGCAGAGAGGTTCCGATTTCGAACCCTTGGGCCTTGAGGAACGTGAAGGCCATTCCCCCGCCGATCAGGAGCCTGTCGACTTTGGGTAGCAGGTTTTCGATCACCTTGATCTTGTCTGCCACCTTTGCCCCACCCATGACCGCGACGAACGGTCGGGCAGGGTTTGCGAGCGCTTTGCCCAGAAACTCGATCTCTTTCTGCATCAAAAAACCTGCCGCGCCAGGAAGGACGTGGGCGACCCCCTCGGTGCTGGCGTGCGCCCGGTGGGCCGTGCCGAAGGCGTCGTTGACATAGAGGTCGGCGAGGCTCCCCAGTTGGAGTGCAAAGATGGGATCGTTCGCCTCTTCTTCTGCATGGAACCTCACGTTTTCAAGGAGCGCCACCTGACCAGGGCGGAGGGCTTTGCACAGGGCGCTCACTTCTGGGCCGACACAGTCAGGGAACAGCGGTACGGCCATCCCAAGGAGCTCGGATAGGCGCTGCGC
>CAZGER010000224.1:0-3521 GCA_964524565.1 uncultured Chthonomonas sp.
GCCGCCAGCAACCGTGCTGACAGCAACCTGACCAGACTTCACCCCATTCCTGGCAATCCTAGTGGCAAACCCGTCTCATTCGGTCAACCAGCTACGGAACACTCTAGGTGTTCATTGTTTGAAGGAACCCTCAGTATGCTGACAACTATCGTTGCGATTGCTGTTACTCTGGCTGCGATCGCGGGAGGCTACGGCCTCTACCGCGACGCCGTCAACGACATGGCGACCGAGTGATGCGCTAAGCGGATCTCGCCCACGCCCCTTTCGGCGAAACCTGGAGGAGCCTCTCGCAAGAGGGGCTCCAGCTGTTTTATGGCCTAGCCGCCACGCAACGTCGCGTCCATCACAACGTCCTTGATCCCCGGACGCTGGCGCAACACCTTCATGATGATCTCCATCTCCGCACGCAAGTCCTGCGGGCCGCCCTTGATCGGCTTCAACGAACCACGGATGTAACAGACACCGTGCGTCACCCGCATGTCAGCGTTCGTCGTGTCGATCATCCGCTTGCCGAACTCCGACCGGACCAGCTTCGTGGCTGCAACGTCAGATGGGTCTGCCATAACAAGGATTGTATCCTGAACCTTCAAGGGCAAACCCACAAATGTCAGACCTCCTGCAAAACGCGCTCGAGTTCGCCGTCCAAAGGCACAAAGGCACCGACCGCGACGGAGCACAAGCCGTCCCCTACGCCTGCCACCCAGTCGCCGTCATGCTCTCGATACGGTTCCGCGCCGGAATCACCGACGAGACCGTCCTCGCCGCCGCCCTCCTCCACGACACAGTCGAAGACACCGGCACCACCATCCAAGAAATCGAGTCCCTCTTCGGCAAACCAGTCGCCCACGTCGTCGCCCAGGTCACAAGGCCCGAACCCACCGAGGACCAAACAAACGGACTCGACCGACAACAAATCTGGGAGCTCCGCTCCAAAATGCTCCTCCAAGAAATAGAGCTCATGGACGACCGCGCCCGCATCGTCAAACTCGCCGACCGCCTCGATAACGTCAGAGAGTCCAAAATAACCCGCACCGGCAAAAAGCTCGAACGCTATGTCAAACAGACTAAAGCGATCCTAAAAGCCATACCCCGCAAAACCTGCCCCTCCCTCTGGGACGACATCGCCGACCAGGTCAAGGACTGACCAAGTCAAAATCCCAGCCCCCGACCACAACTCTTCCGTATTTTTACTGGTTGCACAACAAACCACACACAAAGAAGTTAGTCTGTGATAACATGCCTTTGTGCATGGACAAATGGTTCACTTGCACTTTGATAGAGGACATATGAACAAGACCACTTTTACGGTCGCTTTCCTTGCGATTGCTGCCGCGTCCCAGGCCACCCTGATCTTCGACCAGGGCCCCGGTACCGCCACCTCTCTCGGTGGCTCCTGGGTCAACTGGACGTCTAGCCAGAACTTCGCTGACAGGGTCACCCTCAGCACGACCGCCACGGTCGTCCGCTACAGGTACTACACCAACTTCGACCCGACCTCCTTCGGCACCATGACGCTCAAGCTCTGGTCCGACGATGGGGCCAACAACCCCAGCGCACCCATCAACACCCAGTCTGTCTCCGTGGCAGGCTTCGGCTTCGATTCACTCCTGAGCGGCACACCGATCAACTACGTGGACCTCAACCTGACTACGCCGTGGACACTCACCGGCGGAGTCAAGTACTGGGTTGGGGCCTCCGGAGACGGGTTCGAGGCCGCCCAGATCACCCTCCGCACGCCGGACGACGGGTTCACCGCACAGTTCTCCGCAGGGACGTTTAGCCACCACGCCACAATCGGCGACCAGGCGTTCCAACTCCACGGAGATGTCGTGCCCGAGCCCGCCACAATGACTCTCCTCGGACTGGGCGCCCTCGCCCTCTACCGAAAACGAAAGGCCTAAGGCACAAACACCCAAAGGCTCACCGGCCCCGCCCGTGAAAAACAGGCGGGGCCGGACTTTTTCACCACCAAGACATACTAGACGCATGTATACTGTCACCGTTCAAGACCCGGCCAGGAGTAGAAAAACACGGTGAAAAACCAGCGGACAACCTGTCAGGAAAAAAAACAAAAACCCGCGACCAGTTGTGTATCGTCACCGTCTGGAACACAGGATGTTGCGGTTTCGGCCAGTGGGCTGAAGCAACTCCAGGTGCAACGAGGAGGGCGCGCCCAAGCCGGTGGGGGCTGGACAACCAGACCGGCAAGACAACGATGCGAAGGCAGAAAATGCCGACAAGGGCACCGGTGTCAATGGGCAAGACCCAAGCAGGGCACCCAAACGAACAAGGAAGTCTACGACCCGAATGAGCAATCTTATGAGTGATATCGACCTGAAACGCTTCGCCCTCATGTCCACCGCCAACAGGCCGCAACTCGACTGGGCACAGGTCATCGAAAACCAACTCAGCCTCCCTAAACAGATCAAACTCATCGGCGCCGAGCCAGAAAGGGACTTCCAGGTCGGACTCGTCGGTGACATCGTTGGCGACGCAATGGCAGCCGTCGTCCTCAGCGAAGGCAGGGACGACCTCGATACCGACGAGAACAGGGCCTTCGCAGTCCGCATCGCAAGGCACGTCGTCGACAGACTCGGATCGCTCGGAGGGGATGAACTCAAAATCTCCGAATACGACCTCTCCGTCCTCATCGAGGCCGTCCTCATCGAAGCCGGCGCCTTCGACGTCGCAAAGTCCCTCGTCAACCAGCGCTCCAGGCTCCCCAAGGCAGACGTCCCGGCCCTCGAAGTCAGACTCATCCGCCGCAACGGACAGGTCGTCCCCTGGAACGACGACAAGGTCGAGATCGCCGTCCGCAAAGCCTTCCTCAGCCAAGGACTCAACAGCGAACCCGCCATCGAGATCGCCGCCACCGTCACCGACAAGGTCAGAAAGGCCGGCAACGCCTACATCGGCATCGAGACCGTCCAAGACCTCGCACAAGAAGAACTCATGCGCCGCGGCCACTTCAAAGTCGCCGAGGCCTACATCACCTACCGCGCACACCAGGCCCTCCTCCGCCTCCAGGACAAAGCCACCAAGTCATCCAACGACCAGTTCACCATGGTCCAGGTCCAAGACCAGAACGGAAACCCGACCTTCTGGGACGGAGAGGACCTCCGCAAAAGGATCGAGTTCGCGTCCATCGGACTCGACCTCTCCATGCCTACCGACCGCATCGAGATCGAACTCCGAAGGTCCATCGGCAACGACATCCCGATGAAGGACCTCCGCAAGCTCATCGTGATGAACGCCAAAACCCTCATGGAAAGGGACGCCGACTTCCGCTTCTTCGCCGGAAGGATCCTCCTCACCTATATCTATGAAGAGGTCCTCGGATGGGACATCGTCAAAGACGGCCCAGAAAGGCTCAAGTCGTTCCACGCAAAAGCCTTCACCGCCTACATCAACAAAGCCGTCGAGATCAAACGCCTCAGCCCGGACCTCAAAGCCTACGACCTAGAAAAACTCGCCAACGCACTCGACCCCACCGCCGACCTCGATTTCGACTTCCTCGGCAT
>CAZGER010000224.1:3531-3959 GCA_964524565.1 uncultured Chthonomonas sp.
ACCGCTACCTCATCACCGACAAGACCAGCACCGCCCACCAAAGGCTCGAAACCCCGCAGATCTTCTGGATGAGGGTCGCAATGGGACTCTTCAAAAACGAGGACAACCGCGAAGAGCGCGCCGTCGAGCTCTACAACCTCTACAAAAGCCGACGCTTCTGCAGCAGCACGCCCACCCTCTTCAACAGCGGAACGCTCCGTAGCCAACTCTCAAGCTGCTACCTCTACAAAGTCGACGACAGCATAGAAAGCATCATGCTCCGCGGCATCGCAGAAAACGCCTTCCTCAGCAAGTGGGCAGGAGGGCTCGGCGGGTCATGGACCTCCGTCCGAGGCACAGGCGGGTTCATCGAAGGCACCAACGGCGAAAGCCAGGGAGTCATCCCCTTCCTCAAAATGCACAACGACCAGCTCGTCGCCGTCAACCAG
>CAZGER010000225.1:0-3952 GCA_964524565.1 uncultured Chthonomonas sp.
CGGCGATGGCCACACAGGCTTGCAGGTCTTGGAGCGCTCCCTTGGTGTCTCCGCGCTCGAACCTGACGGATGCCCTTACGGCGAGCCATTTTGCGCCCTGTTTCATCACCGCGAACTCGGGGTATGTCTCGATGAGGGGGCGTTCGTAATCGTGCTTGAAGGCGCAGTCGGGTTTGGCGGCGGCCTGTTCGAGCAGTCCAAAGTAGAGGCTCGCGTCGTCGCAGGCCTTTTCCAGGATTTGGAGGTCGCCAGGCTGTTCGATCCGCCAGACCTTTCGCAGGCTACCGCTCTTGTGGGGCACGGTCGGTACAGGGGGCTGGATCTCTCCAGCCGCGAGGATGAAGGGTGCGGCGTTGTCCTTGGTCTCGACCCGGCGGAAGACCTCAAAGTGGGACGAGGGCATTCCGGCGGACACACCGACCTTTCGCATCGCAAGGAACTCGTTACGTGCATAGACCCCTTGGAGGGATCTGAGGGCCATTGTCGCTGCGATCGCGAGGACACCAAGCCCGGCGACGATGACGACAGCTTTGAGGGTTTTGCCATTGCTAGACATGCGGCACCTTTTTCACGGGAGAATGCTTGCTACTCCCGGCTCTAGTATGTATGAAAACTCGTCCAAACCGGTCGAAACCGGTGCTTTTTAACGGTGTCTGGGTGTTGAGACACCGACCTTCTGGGGTGGCTGAGAGCGGCATGATCGTCGGGTGCAGGAGCCTCCGCCCAGCGTTTGGGGGCTGGGCGGAAGGGGGAGTGGTTCAGTCGACTGGCAGCAGACGGGACGTGCTTGGGCGGCCTTGTTCACCTGCGGGCGGGACCGACGAGACCCTGTAGTGGGAGACTTCAGGCGAGGTCATGTCGATCACCTGGTCCAGTCTTTCGTGCGGCAAGGCACCGTTGAGCCCGTTGTCGTCCTTGCCGTTGAGACCGCACGTCCAGACGATGAAGCCTGCGCCTGCGGCCCTGTACCGGACCGGTCTGTCGACCCAGTAGTCGGTTGGGGAGTAGGACATGGCGTCGGAGAGCCTGGTCGGGAACGCGCCGTTCTTGTTGCGGTAGCTGTAGACCCTGGCGGTGGCGGTGAGCATCTCGGAGGTGGACATCTGCTTCATGTACGCCTTGAGGGTAAGGCTGTACGCGGGCCGAAACAGGTCGCCCAACGCGGACTTGGGCGAGCGAGCGTTGAAAAGACCTTCCAACCCTGCCATCTCCTGTGTCTTTTGGGAGAGGCTTTTGGTGGGCGAAGAGAGGATCGCCCGCGACAATACGATCTGGTCGAGCGTGCTGGTCAGGGCCCGGAACATGTCGGCCCTGGTTAGTTCGGGCTTGCCGTTCCCCTCGTCGACTAGGTTCATCCTGGCGAACTCGTCCAGATCTAACGACCCGTCAAACGACGCGTACACGGACCATTCTCCTTCCATCACGTCGGGCAGGCCGATTTTCAAGGTGTCCCTGGCGATCCCGTATGCGCCCGTGACGGCGGCGTCGGAGGTGTTGTGATCGTAGAGGATGTTGATCGCGGTCACGTCGACGATCGCCCTACAAGCGAGACTGACGAGTTCACTGATCGTGATACGGGTCCGGCCCGCGTGGTTGCCGATCCGCTTGGCGGTCTCGAGGTCTTCGAAGGCGCCGCTGATGTCGCCCTTGGAGGCTTTCAGGTAGGCCCGTGCCGACAGCCACTTGACCGCCTGCTTCATTTTGGCGAACTCGGGAAAGGTCTCGAAGAAAGGCTTTTCGTATGTGTGGTCGAACTGGCAGTCGGGCAGGCTCGCGGCGGATTCGAGCAGGGAGAAGTATGTCGCGGCGTTTTCGACCGCTTTGTCCAGCAGGAACGCGTCGCCCGGTTGGGCGACCGACATGACGGTCGTCTCTTCGCCCTTGCTGTTTTTCCTGACCGGGAAGGCGGGTGTGAGTGCGAACGCTGCGGTGAGCATGGGAGCGGCGTTCTCCTTGGGTTGGACCTTACGGATCAGGAAGCGCGGATTGGTCGGCATCCCAACTGCCATCCCAGCCTCCTTTTGTTTGGCGAACGCCCTGTACGCAGAGTCGTCTTGGATGGCAGAGTAGACAGTTTTGACGCCGACCACCAAGACCGCGACCCCGGCCACCACGAAACCTAGTTTGAAAACCCTGCCGCTTTTAGACATTGCACACTCCGCAGGGAGCTGCTTATCCCAGTCTCCCTACTTTTATTATGCAAGAAAGACGGCATGAACTTGATAAGAGGTTCTTCAATCACCCACCGATGAGGGTGGTTCCCCTTTTGGTGTAGGTGAGGACGTGGTCGGCGCCGACCTGGGTGGCGGAGGCGTTTCCGCCGTTGTCCACCCCGTCTTTGCCGAGGGCGTAGAGGACGAACCCGTCACGGATTTTCTTGTAGACGAGGGGTTTTTGGCCGAAGGTGTCGAGTGTCTTGGGGGCGTAGCGCTGGGGGGTTCCGGCCAAGACGACCTCGCAGGCTTCGAGGGCGAGGAGACGCCGGTCTTCGAGGTTGCCCAGGGTCATTGAGAGGCCAAGGATGTTGGGGAGGGTCTGGCGGGCGAGGGCGGCGGACTTGGACTTGGACTTGCTCCAGGAGGCTTCGAACTTGATCGCGCGGTAGATCAGGTTGGTGAGGTCGTTACCGGCGTCGTCCACGACGGCGACGGCTTGCTTGGCGGCGACGGCGGCTTCGCTATAGAGGGCTTCTTGGACGACCTTTTGATCGGTCGGGAGTCCTCCGAGACGGTCTGCCGCGACCTTGTCATCGCCGACTTTGGCGGCGTTTTGGAGCATGAACGAGGCCTGGTTCTGGACCGTTGTCCGGACATCGAACGTGACCGGGTTGTTGAGGTAGCCCTTGATCCTGGGTGCGACGGAGGGCATTGCGGAGAGGCTCTGCATGCACGCACTGACCCAGATGGCGGTGTACTCGGCCCGCATGAGGGCGACGGGCATGAGCGGTTCGGCGGTGGAGACATCGACCATCTGGCGCAGGAGCTCGAGGTCGGCGGCGCCTTGCTCGACCTTGCCACGGCGGAAGTGGACCTGTGCCCTTCGGGCCAGGACGGCCAGCGGCAGTTTGATCCCTTGGATCGGGCGGAAATCGAAGGCGGCGGGGTTTGCCCAGTCCCTGGGGAACTGGCACCCGATTTTGGTGGCGGCGAGACTGAACTGGTCGAGGGCAGGCTCGAAGGCCGCGATGACCTGGTCGGCATCGACGTCGGAGCCATCGATGAACGCCTGGATCCTTCCTTGGGAGAGGACCGAGGCGGTCTCCCCGGCCAAGGTGGCGGCTCGGGCGAGGTCGAGGGCGGCGTTTTGGTCGGGGGCGAGGGCGTTGGGCTGGCGCCGGTCGGCGACGTCGGTCTGGATGCCGGCGGCTGCAGCGGCGGCGAGGTTCTTTTCGAGCGAGGCTTGGCTATCGATGAGGTCCTTGAGCTGGAAGTAGGCGAAGCCGAGGGATGTCAGGACAACGACGGCCACGGCCGAGGCGGCGAGGAGGCAACCTCGTTTGAAGTTCCGCTTGTGGGGGGCGGAGATTTTGTCCGGATTAGTAGACATGTGTCTTGTTCTTGTGCTAGCATCTGTCATGGGTGCGAAATTGGACGCTATTGGGATCGTCACCGCAGACTTGGCTAAGTCATTGGAGTTTTACCGGTTACTGGGGGTCGAGGTCCCGACCGAGCTGGACGACCACGTTGAGGCGAAGTTGCCGAGCGGGTTGCGGTTGATGTGGGACTCTTTGGAGCTGGTCCGGCAGATCCATCCGGGTTGGGAGACGCCGGTGGGTCAGAGGATGGGTCTGGCGTGGCTGTGCGAGTCGGCCTCTGACGTTGATGCGGTGCACGGCTGCCTGACGGGTGCCGGTTTTGAGTCTGCGAAGGAGCCTTGGGACGCGTTTTGGGGGCAACGTTACGCTCAGGTTGTCGATCCTGACGGGAACGTTGTGGACCTGTTCGCTCCGCTG
>CAZGER010000226.1:0-3930 GCA_964524565.1 uncultured Chthonomonas sp.
TCTTGGGGGATCGCGGGCAGGGAGGCTTACGGCGCCCCGGTGGACGGTTACCGGGCGAGGGTCGCGGTGCTGGACTGCGGGCTCAAGTTCAACATTCTGCGCAGGTTTGCTGCTCTGGGGATCCAGTGCTGTGTGTTCCCTTGCACCTCAAGCGCGGACGAGATGATGTCTTGCGACCCTTCGGGGATCTTGCTTTCACCGGGGCCGGGCGACCCGGCGCGGCTTCCCCAGGTCGTGGAGACCGTGCGGTCGTTGATCGGCCGTAGGCCATTGTTTGGGATCTGCCTCGGCAACCAGATGCTGGCGCAGGCGGTGGGGGCGCGGACCTTTAAGATGAAGTTCGGGCACAGGGGCTCGAACCACCCGGTGAAGGACCTGCTGGACGGGTCGGTGACGATCACGAGCCAGAACCACGGCTACGCGGTCGACCCTGGGTCGATGGAGGGGACCGGGGCCGAGGTGACCCAAGTGAACCTGAACGACGGGACCGTCGAGGGGATCAGGTTGAAGGGAGAGGCGGCTTCGAGCATCCAGTACCATCCTGAGGCGGCTCCTGGCCCTTGGGACAGCCGGAAGTACTTTGTCCAGTTTGTGGAGCAGCTGACCCAGTGAAAGTCCTTGTCATCGGGGGGACGAAGTTCGTGGGCAGGGCGACGACGGAGGCTCTGATTTCCGGCGGGCACGAGGTGACGCACTTCAACCGAGGGGTTTCTGGCCCTGGCGTGTTCCCGGATGTCGAGACCGTGCTGGGTGACCGTTTTGAGGACCTTGGCAGGCTCGGGGACCGGACATGGGACGCGGTGATCGACACTTGCGGGTACGTTCCGCGGGCTTTGGAGGCGAGCTGTGACGCTTTGGGGGCGAAGGTCGGGCGGTACCTGTTCGTTTCCACGATGTCGGTGTATCCGAACGGTGAGCCCAAGCGGAAGGAGGACAGCGAGCTTCTGCCAGCCGTCTCAGACACGGAGGAGGTGACGGCGGAGACTTACGGCGGTCTGAAGGTCGCTTGCGAAGAGGTTGTCCGGCGGCGGCTGGGGGGATCTGCGACAGTCGTTCGGCCGGGGTTGATCGTTGGGCCGCACGACCACACGGAGCGGTTCACTTACTGGCCTGTCCGGTTTGCCGACGGTGGGGAGGTGCTTGTCCCAGACTGTCCGGACCGTGACATCACGGCGCTGGACGTGAGGGACCTGGCGGCGTTCATGGTCGGGCTTTTGGAGCGGGACTGGGCGGGGACGGTCAACGCGGACCGGGCGGCCACGACGTGGGGGGACCTGGTGCGTGGCGGGCAGTCTTTGTGGGAGTTTGACCCGGTTTGGGTCGATGAGACGTTTATCATTGAAGGCGGGATTGGCTACTGGTCTGGCTTGCCGGTTTTCATCCCTGCGGACTTTTCGCTCGGGGAACTGACGCTGGCAGAGTCTTTGGGTCTGAGGTCGCGCGGGATCGAGGAGACGCTGCGGGACACGCTGGCGGACGCAAGGGCCAAGGGGCTAGAGCGTCCCCTGAAGGCTGGCCCGAGCGCGGCGACGGAGCAGGAACTCATTAGGAAATGGAAAGAATCTATCGGCATCTGAGTGTTTTGTGCCTTGCGGCAGTGGCGGGGTTGTGCCACGCGGGATCCTATGCGATCGAGTTTGCTCCGGACGGGGCGACCGCGCTCGTGAGCGTGAAGGTCGAGACGGCTTCGAAGGCATTCAGGATGCCGGCTTGGGTTCCGGGCGACTACCAGGTGTTCAACTACGGCGGGGTGGTCGTCGAGCCGGTGTTCAAGCTGGGTGAGGAGGAGGCTCCTGCCACGAAAGGGAGCGATCCGAACCTGTGGACGATCCCGGGCGGGGCGGACTCGGTGAGTTACAGGGTCAAGCCGAGCAGAGGGAACTTCTCGGACAACTATTGGGCGGGGCCGGGCGAGGTCTTTGTCAACGGCGGCGGTGTCTTTGGGTGGTTTTCGGGCGACGAGGGCAAATCCCAGACCTTGGTGGTGAAGCCGCAGTCGGAGAGCCAGAGGTTTGAGTCGGCGATGGTGTGGAAGAAGCTCCCGGACGGCTCGTTCGAGTGTTCGGCGAAGGACTACGACGTTTTGATCGACAGTCCTCTGGTGCTGAGCGACCACTTGATGACCGTCCACTTTGAGGCGGAGGGCGTTCCGCACGTGATCGCAGCCTATGGTCGGAACACAGGTGCGGAGATCAAGGAGCTTTCTGAGATCGCGGCCAAGGCGGTCAGCCAGGCGAAAGCGATCTTTGGGAGCGTGCCTTACAAGAAGTACGTGTTCTTTTGTCACTACGGCGGTTTTGCGGCGGGGCTGGAACACCTGAACTCGACGCGGCTGGGCCTGTGGTCGACCAGGGCGGACCAGGCGGTGGGGCTCGTCTTTCACGAGTATTTCCACGCATTTAACGTCAAGCGGATCCGGTCGGAGGTGCTGGGGCCGTTCGACTACACGAAGCCTGCTGTGACGGGGAGCCTGTGGTGGCTGGAAGGGACAACGGACTATTATGCCGACCTGATGGCTTATCGGGCCGGATTGAACTCAAAAGAGGGGTTTTTCAACGAGATGGCGAACACTTTTGTGGCGCTTGGTCGGAGGCCGATGGGGACGGTCTCTGCCGACGATGCGAGCCGGAAGGTCTGGGAGACCCGGGGCAGTTCGGGATACGGCGGGCTGAGCTACTACACGGCGGGAAAAGGGATCGGGATGATCCTTGACCTGGCGATCCGGTCGGAGTCGCAGAACCGGCGGTCGCTGGACGACGTGATGAGGTCGCTGTACAAGGAGTGCGACGGGCCAAAGGGCTTTGCCGAGGGTCGGATCCGTGAACTGTGCGTCAGCTTTGGCGTCGAGAAGCTGGGGCAGATCTATGACGAGGCGGTGTTCGGGAAAGGTGAGATGCCGATCGCGGAGGTCGTACGGGCCGCGGGGCTCCAGTTTGTCGAGAGGCGGTTTTTGTTGAACGCGCTGGCGAGCGAGCCAGAGAAGGCGGTCGCCAGGGCTTATCCCGGGGCGCTTGGTCGGAGCTAGAGGGCGGTTGTCCTGGTCGCGCGGGACTCTTCGGCGGTCGGGCTTTTGAAGACTCCTTTGAGGCCGGGTTCGACGCCGATCGTGACGGTTTGAGGCGAGAGTCCGCCGAGGGTTTTGAGGAATCGGTCGATGTCTGAGGCGGTCGGTGGAGCAGGGGAGGTGAGGGTGACGTGCCAGGCGGCGTTTGAGTCTTCTGTGGCCAGGGACGCGAGCTTTTCGGCGGCATCGGGCCCGGTGGCCCTCAGGACGGCAGCGGCGGTCTGGGCGGTGGAGTCTGGCAGGTCGGCGTCGGGCTGGACGGCCAGGTAGACCTTTCCGTGCGGTGCAAGGGCAGAGACCAGGTCAGAGGGGTCGGAGGGGGTGTGGACTAGCCACGCGACGGTTGCCCGGGGGCCCTTGGGCGGCCGCGTCATGACGTAGTAGCCGAAGATCCCGAGCCCGAGACCGGCGATGCCGATCAGATAGAAGACGACTGGCTGAATCTTTGTATCTCCTGGGGTGTCATTTTGGCCTCGACGAAGTCTGCCATGCGCTGGCCGATCCAAGGGCCGAACTTGAACCCGTGGCCGCTACAAGGGGAGGCCCAGAAAACCCCGGGGGCGGCTTGGCCCCAGAGGAAATCGCTGTCGGAAGTCCTGGTGTAGAGGCAGCAATGGGCGGACTCGAAGTCTGGGTCGTTGGCTCCGAACCGGCGGGAGGCGAAGTCGGCGAGGAGGGCGGTCATCTCTGGCATGACGGGTCTGTGGGGATCGTCGGGGTCGATTTGGGGGCCGGGGCTGTGGACACCGAACTTGACGGTGGTCGTTCCGGGTTCGGGGGGGAAGCCGTAGATCTCGTGCTGTTGGTCCTCGATCCAGACCGGGCCGTGGGCAGACGGGTCGGGGACCTTGAGATAGACGAAGTTC
>CAZGER010000227.1:0-3922 GCA_964524565.1 uncultured Chthonomonas sp.
GAACATTGCCGAGCGAGTAGGATTCATGGTGACGGGCGAGTTGCGCCAGCTGGGGATCGACAGGGACAGTGGGGAACCAACCGGAGCCGGATAGCCGAGTTCGTTCGTCTGGAAAGACGACATGGTTCCATGGATGGTTTTGAGTTTTGCCTGTGACGCGGTCCTAGAGAAGGTTGGCTTCAACCAAAGCGCGGCAGTGGTTGTCAGCGCCGCCCAGCCGGTTGTGACCCAGGGATTCATCCAAACCCTGTCGGTCGTCCACGGCGCTGGCACGCCGGTCAAGGCCGGGAGCCGCGTCAGGGCACACATCCGCATCGAGTCAGGTGACTCGCTTATCCTCGACACCCTCGACAACGGCCTGCCGTTCGAGTTCGTCGTTGGCAGCGGACAGGTGCCAGGGTTCCTCAGCTCAGGGGTCGTCGGGCTCCAGCCGCACGGCAAGCGGACGTTCCTTGTGCCCGCCGCCCACGCCGGGGGAACCACCGGCATCGCGCCGTTGTTGCCTCCAGGAAGGGAAATCAAGGTGACGGTCGAGGTCTTGTCGGTCCAGTCGCCTGCCTAGAGTCCGCACCATGATCGCAGACCTCAAAGAGCTTTGGCGTTTTCGTGAGCTCTTTTGGGCGATGGTCGAACGGGAACTCCGGATCCGGTACAAAAACTCCTTCCTGGGGTTCTTCTGGTCCCTCCTCAACCCCCTGGTGACCGTCGCGGTCATGACGGTGGTCTTCAAGTTCCTGCTCCGGAACGACACGGACAACTTCAGCGCCTACATCCTCGCCGCGTACCTGCCGTTCATGTTTTTCAACCTCACCCTCATGGATTCTGCCCAGTCGGTGCTGGTCGCGCTCCCGGTGGTCAAAAAGGTGTACTTCCCGCGCGAAATCCTCCCGCTGGCGGCGGTGGCGGGCAATTTCATCCACTTTGTGCTCGCCCTGTTCGTGTTCTTTGTGTACATGTTCCTCGTGTGGGCCATGTCCGGGTTTGAAGTGACCCCGTTCACATGGCGGATCGGTTTTCTGCCTGTGCTCCTGGTGGTCAACCTGATGCTCTCGACCGGGCTCTCGCTCATCCTTTCTGCCCTGAACGTCTTCTACGAGGACGTCAAGTACATGCTCAGCGTCTTGCTGTACCTCCTGTTCTTTGTCACCCCGATCATGTACTTCAGTGAAACGGTGTACTTCGCGCTCAAGGGGAGGCCAGACGGAGGGTTCCTGTACTGGCTCTACCACCTGAACCCCGTCGCCATGCTCTCGACCACCTACCGCAAGGTCCTCGTCCCACCCGGGCAGATCGAGGTCATCGAGAACGGCCACGCCATCAAGGTCGGGCCCCTGCCGATGGACTGGGCGATGTTCGGCGTGACCTGCGCGATCTCGTTCGGGGTCCTCGTGTTTGGCTACTGGACCTTCAACCGGCTCAAGTGGAAGTTCGTGGAGCGGCCATGAAAGACGTCGCCGTTTCGATCAAGGGCCTCCGGAAAGAGTTCCGCCTCACCCACTCCGGGGCTGCTAGCCTCAAAACCGCCCTCCTGTGGTGGCGCAAGCGGCGCGTGGAGGTCCGCGAGGTCCTTAAGGGGCTCGACCTGGACATACCCAGGGGGCAGTGCATCGCCCTGGTGGGCAGGAACGGGGCAGGGAAGAGCACACTCCTCTCCCTGCTGAGCAAAGTCTACAAGCCAACGTCCGGAACGATCGAGGTCAACGGCAGGATGGCCCCCTTGCTCGAACTCGGCGCCGGGTTCCACCCCGACCTCACTGGGCTGGAGAACGTCCTCTTCAACGGAATGATCCTCGGTCTGACGCGAAAACAGGTCAGCGACCGGCTCCAGGACGTTGTGGAGTTCTCAGAGCTTGAGGGATCGATCGATGCCCCTGTCCGGACTTACTCCAGCGGGATGCTCGCCAGACTGGGTTTTTCTGTCGCCGTCCACGTCGACGCAGACATCCTGGTCGTGGACGAGGTCCTTGCCGTCGGTGACTTCGCCTTTGAACAAAAGTGCTACGACTTCATCGCAAAGTTCCGGAGCGGCGGCGGAACGATCTTTTTCGTGTCCCACAACCCGGCCGCAGTCCTCAAGGTCGCCGACCGGTGCGTCTGGCTCGAGAACGGCTCTGTCAGGATGGACGGCCAGCCACAAGAGGTTCTGGACGCGTATCTGGCGGAAGACCCGGCCCCCTGAGCGGGCAAAAAAGCACCCGAAAGAACATCAGAACCCGGGTTCGGAACTTCTTCACCGCCCCAAGGGTGAGGACCGCCGGCACCAGCCAGACCGCGAGCCGCAACAGTGCCCCCGCCCGGTCGAGGGCAAGGCAGACGAGCCTCGCACCAGGCCCGTGATGGATCTCAAAGTACAGCTCCTTGCCCCTGTTGTACCGGGCGACCGCCTCCCACCGGTTGTGGACGCTGGAAGCGCCAAGCTCGTGGACAAACCGCGCCTTTGGCACGTACAGCACCTTGCCGTGCCTGGAAAGGCGCAGGCAAAGCTCCGTGTCCTCGCAGTAGAGAAAGAACCTTTCGTCGAACTTCTCCACTGGCCGCACCATCAGGCAAGACCCCATCACTTGGGCGACCTCGTGCGGGCCAGAGCCCGATGCGAGCAACCGTCCACTGACCCAATAGGGCGATAGCGCCGGCACGCCTTTCAGCAGCTTCTCCAACAGCGACTGCTCGCAAAAGACCGCCCACAGCGTCAGGTTGGTGCAGGCCGACTCCTGCAGCCTCCCGTCCGGGAACGTGAGCATCCCTCCGCACGCGACGACGGAAGTGTCGTCCATCTGGGATGCCAGGACATCGATCGCCCCAGGCTCAGGGCGGCAGTCGGAGTTCAAAAAGAGCGCGACGTCACCGGTCATCATCGCAAGGGCCTGGTTGTTTGCCGCGCCAAACCCCCGGTTTCTGTCGTTGCGGACGAGCCTCACCGCCGGAAAGACGGAGCAGACCATCTCAGGGCTCCCATCGGTGGAGGCGTTATCGACCACGATGACCTCGTGTTGGTCGGTCAGGGACTCAAGCGCCGTCCGCAGCGCGGCCTTGGTGTTGTACGAGACGATGATGACGGAGACGGACGGCAACAGAAGAGTTTAGACGGTCAACGTGCCAGTGCGGGGGCTTGAGTACAATCACAGGTTCCATGTCCCACGATTCGATGCTGTCCAGGGCCGGCTACGAGAAGCTGAAATCCGAATTGGAGTTCCTCAAGGGCCCGGAACGCCAGAGGATCGCCGACAACATCCGCGAGGCCAAGTCTCACGGCGACCTGCGCGAGAACGCGATGTACCATGAGGCCAGGCTCAACCAGAAACGCCTGGAATCGCGCATTTCCGAGATCGAGCGGGTGTTGCAGAGGGCGACCATCATCGAGGGGGAACGCGAGGCGGGCAAGGCCCACCTGGGCTCCACGGTCAGCCTGGAAGACCTGCAGTGGGGCGACAAATTGACGATCGAACTAGTCGGAGCGTTCGAGGCAGACCCGATCAACGACAAGGTGTCCGTCGCCTCGCCGATGGGCTCTGCCCTCATCGACAAAGTAGAAGGGGACGAAGTGGAGGTTGAGACTCCTGGTGGACTCCAGAAGTACAAAGTGCTCTCGGTGGACTAGCGTCCTGGTGCCCCTGGCGCTGGCGATCGCCGGCTGCGATGTGACGCGCCTGGCCATTCCAGCCGCGGAGAACCGGCCCAAGACCACCTCGAACGAGGTCAGGCTGTCAGCCGCCGACCTGGGCTCGCGCCTTGCCCTACGGGTCGACGACACAGAGATCCGCGTCGGGAACCTCGCCCAAGACGTCTTTCAGGGATCGTTCGCCCGGCCACCCAGGGCCGTCCAGTGGCACGAGCTCCCACCGACCCTCGAGGAGTCGTTCGGCTCGGACGGCTGGGAGACCCCGGACCGCTCCCTCAGCCTGGTCTCCAAGGACGGCAGCGT
>CAZGER010000228.1:0-3903 GCA_964524565.1 uncultured Chthonomonas sp.
TTACCTGCGGGAGCCCCGACGATTGCTGACTTGAGGACAGGGACGTATGAGGCAGCTCCTATCGTCATGTGTTCGAGCACCTGCCCTATGCCCCAGACTCCCGGTTCGGGCGATTTGGACAGGTCCTCGTCGGTGAGACCGTCGGTGAGGGCACGGCCGCGCTCGATGTGTTCGGCGATCAGGCGACGGCGGGTTTCTAGGAAGGTCTTGGTGTCCATGAGAGTCCCAAATTAGATACTATTCGACTATGCCCCATCAGCGGCAACTCGACTTTGACTATGACCTTTGGGCGAACACCCGATGGTTGCACGTTGCCCCTCGGATGGAGCACGGGGAGAGGGCCATGGACATCTTGCACCACATCGCGGCGGCGCAGTGGATCTGGCTGACGCGGATCCAGGACTCGCTGGGTGACAAGGAATCGAGGATGCCTGAACCGGTCGCGCTCAACGAGGGAGTCTTCAAGGGTCTGCACGACGCGTGGCTGAGGATCAACAAGGGGTGGCCGGACCAGGAAGAGATCCGGTATTCGAACAGCAAGGGCGAGAAGCACTCGAACACACTGGACGAGATCACGACCCACGTTTTGAACCACGGCACCTACCACCGTGGACAGCTGAGGGGCTTGGCGGAGGCAGAGGACTTTAGCGACTTTGAGGACACGGACTTCATCCGGTTCACCCGGGGGTGAGCCTGCTCTGACCTCCAGGCCGCTTGAGGCTGGGCGGATCCTGGGCCTTTGCGTGCTGGCGAGCGTCGTTTTTGGGATCGTCCACGACTCGTTCACGGTGAGCGTGTGCAAGGAGTACTTCACCGTCCACCATCCTCCCGTGTTCAAGACCCAGAACCCGGTCTTGCTGGCTCTGGCCTGGGGGGTGTACGCGACCTGGTGGGTCGGGGCTGGCCTTGGGACCTTTCTGGCGGTTTGCTCGACTGTGGGTGCAATGCCGGTCATGACAGCCAGGAGGCTTGTGCGTCCGATTGTGTCGCTCCTCGCGGGATTGCTGGCGGTCGGCCTTGCGGTTTGGCTGTTTGTCCGGTTCGGGCTCAGACTGTTCTTTGCCGAGTCGATGAAGGACGCCAAGGAGTACGACATCCTTGTGATGGCCTCGGCGCTCATGCACGCCTCGAGCTACATGTTGGGCGGGCTTGGCGGGCTGGTGCTGGGAGGATGGGTCGTCAAGAAGCGGTACGGGCGCGGGCCATAGGGGCCTTCCCGGCGGTTTTGGTGCAGAGCGCGGCCGGTTTTAGTCGCCTTGGCCGTAGTCCATCTGTTCTCGGAGTTCGATGGAGCCCCCGTGCATGAGGGCCGGGCAGTCCTGGGCGATCCCGGTGGCCTCTTCGAACGAGTCGGCGGTGAAGACGTAGAAACCTCCGATGGTCTCTCCCGGCCCTGCGTAGGGGCCGTCGTGCCGTTCCACCTGTCCGCCCGGCTTGAGGAGGCGGATCTCGTAGCTGAGTCCGTCGGCCGCGACGTAGCGGCCCTCTGACCTGAGCCTGGCGGCATAGTCCATGTACTTTTGCACGTTCGCCTGGGCGTCTTCTGGGGAGACGGGCGCCTGGTCCGGGTTGCCTTTGACGAGCAAGAGGTAGGTCTTCATTTCGTTACTGGGAGGCTACCTGTCGGCCAGCGTGGGAGGTTCCCGGCTGCGGCGGGCTGGCACCCGGCTCAAACGGGCCGGTTCTTTCGCCACGGTTTGTGGATGGATCACAATGTCGTGGTGCCAGGTTCTGGACCGTCTCGGTTGAACCTCCTTCGCCAGTGGCGGGGGATTTTCTTGGTCTACTTCCTGGACAGCATCGCCTACGCGGCTTCGGGGATGATCTGGATCCTGACGGACCTGACGACGGCGTTCGTGATGCCTTTGGTGTGGCTTTCGGCGACGCAGGGCGGGGAGATCCAGGGGTTCACCGGACCGCAGTTCGTGGCCTATTACGTGGTCATGCTGATGATCTCGAACTTTGTGACCTGCCACTTTATGTGGGAGATGAACATCGAGATCCGGGACGGGGCGTTGGCGAGCCAGTTGATCCGGCCGATGAGTTGGTTCCAGTTCATGTTTGTCCGCAACCTGGCCTGGCGCGTCATTCGGGCGGGGTTGTTTTTTCCGTGGTTCTTGTTGTTTTTGGCGCTTTACTGGCCCAGCCTCCAAGGATCGAGCTTCAACCTGGGCCCATTGTTCTGGCTGAGCGTCCTGCTGGGGCACGTGCTGAGTTTTGTGTTCGTTGTCGCGATGGGCTGCATCACCCTGTTCACAGAAGAGGCGCAGTCGATTTTTGAGCTCTACTACTTTCCGATGCTCTTTTTGAGCGGGCAGATGTTCCCTGTGAGGGTGTTGCCGGAGTGGGCGCAGAACCTTGCCCAGATCCTGCACTTTTACTACACGACGGGTCTGCCGACAGAGATCGCCGTCGGCCGGGTGGCGGGGGACGCTTTGCTCCGGGGGCTGGGCGGCCAAGCCGTGTGGATCGTGCTGAGCTACCTGGGCTGGCAGTGTTTGTGGAAGCGCGGGCTAAAGCGCTTTTCCGGCGTTGGCATGTGAGCGCTCGACCAGCCTGACAGCGCGGAGGACCTCTGCCACGCTCCAGGCTTGGAACGGGCACCCTCCCGGCCATTGGGGCGAGTCGCCGTCGTAGACCTCGGCGATCCCTCCCAGACCGTAGTTCTCGAGCATCTGGGGGACGGCAGCGAGGGCGAGGTTGGCCCGTTCGACATCGCCGGTGAGCTTGAGTACGGCCGCCACATAGCTGCCGAGCAGATAGGGCCATGCTGTCCCTTGGTGGTAGGCGGCGTCCCGTTGGGCGAGGGGGCCGTCGAAGTTGCCGACATAGGCAGGTTCGCGGGGGCCGAGCGAGCGAAGTCCGAAGGGGGTGAGGAGCTCGTTCTCTACGACGGCGAGGGCCTTCACGGCCCGCTCGCCCACGAGGGGGCTGAAGGGGAGGGCCATCGCGATCACCTGGTTTGGGCGGAGGCTGGCGTCGGCGGGATCGACGGTGTCTAAGTAGTAGCCCAGGCGGTCGTGCCAGAAACGGTCGGCCATGTTCTCTCCTGCGCGCTCGGCCTCCTTCTTGAGGGCGGAACTATCCTCGCCGACTTTGTCCTGCAGCCAGACGAGGATGTTGAGGAGGTTGACCCAAAGTCCATTGATCTCGACCGGCTTGCCGTGTCTGGGCGTCACGACCCAGTCGCCGACCTTGGCATCCATCCAGGTGAGTTGCACGCCTTGCTCGCCTTGTGCCAGGAGACCGTCTTCTGGGTCGACCTTGATGCCAAAGAGGGTGCCGCGCTGGTGCCAATCGACGATCTCGTGGAGCCAGGCAAGGGCTTCTTGGGCGAAGCTCTCGTCCCACGCCGATTCGAGGGTCAGGTAGACGGCGTTCGCGAACCAGAGTGTGGCGTCGACGGTGTTGGTGTCTGTGCCCTCGCCGTTGTCGCGGAACCGGTTTGGCAGCAGGCCCTGGTGCATCTGGGCGGCATAGCCACGGATGATCTCCTTGGCCTCGTTGACGCGGCCGGTCTCCAGGCACAGACCGGGGACGGAGATCATGGTGTCCCTGCCCCAGTCGGTGAACCAGGGGTAGCCAGCGATGACGGCGTGGCGGTCCCTGTCCCGGACGAGGAACTTCTCCGCGGCGGCGGAGAGGACTCGGGCAACGTCTTGGCCGGACGGTGAAGGGACGGCGTGGAGGGCCATCGGCTCGGTTCCCTGCTCGGTGGAGGCGGAGATGGTGGCGACACCCCCTGGTTCGAGGAAGTAGGTGAGTTCGCAAGGACAAAAGTGGTCGTCGACGGGATCCAGGCCGCGCTCTGTCTCGCGCTCGTGCTCAAAGCGGTAGTACCAGCCGGTGGTCGGGATCCTGGTCGCGCCGGTGTGCCCAATGACGAGATCGACCCCGTGGTGG
>CAZGER010000229.1:0-3890 GCA_964524565.1 uncultured Chthonomonas sp.
AGATGAACGGCTCCGACCTGCACATCAAGACGGACACCGGCAAGGTCTACGTCAGGGTTTACGGCGAGTTGTTCCCGCTTGAGGACGTCCCGCACTTTGACAACCAGACCTTTATGGACGCGATCGCCGAGCTGCTCAGGGCCGACCAGCTGAGGCGGTTCGAGAAGGAGCTTGAGCTTGACTTTGCCCTTGAGATCGCAGACGTCTCCAGGTTTAGGGGCAACCTCTTCCAGCAACGGGAGCACGCCCAGGCCGTTTTCCGTGTGATCCCGTTTGAGATCCAAAAGATGGAGGATCTCCACCTGCCAGCGGCGGCGTACGACGTGATCGAACGGCCCAGGGGCCTTGTCCTGGTGACCGGCCCAGCCGGATCGGGCAAATCGACGACCCTAGCCGCGATGATCGACCGGATCAACCGCACGCAGGACGTCCACATCGTGACGGTCGAGGACCCTGTCGAGTTCGTCCACGAGGACCATGTGGCGCTCATCAACCAGCGCGAGCTGGACGTTGACACCATCAGCTTTGCCAACGCCCTCAAGTACGTGCTCCGCCAGGATCCGGACGTGATCCTGGTCGGCGAGATGCGCGACTTGGAGACGATCCACCTCGCCATCACAGCGGCGGAAACGGGCCACTTGGTCTTTGCCACACTGCACACGGTCGATGCCCTGCAGACCGTCGACCGCATCGTGGACGTCTTCCCCCACCACCAGCAGCAGCAGATCAGGATGCAGCTTTCGGTGAACCTGCTCGGTGTCGTCAGCCAGACCCTTCTGCGCCGCAAGGACGGTCGCGGGCGGGTTGCTGCCTTTGAGGTCTTGAACGCGACAAGCGCAGTCAGGAACCTGATCCGCGAGAACAAGACGTACCAGATCGGCTCGATCATCCAGACCGGGGCGCGGCAGAAGATGCAGACCTTGGACCAGTCGATCGCCAAACCGTACGAGCAAGGCTTCATCACGCTGGACGTGGGTCAAGGCAAGGCAAAGGACGCGGCCGAGTTCATGAGGATCGTGACTTTGGGGACGAACAAGGCCGTACCGTCTGGGCGCGGAACAGTCCCGCCGTCGGTCGCCCCTCCAAACCCGGGCGGGGACCCGGCCAACCCTGGCCAGGGCCAACCGCAGTCAGGCGTGCGGGGCCAACCGAACAGGCCGCAGATCCGGCGCGACTAGGAAGAGTCGGCCCGGACAAAAAGAACGGCCCTGGGATTTGATCCCAGGGCCGTGTTCTTAACCCAAGTGGTTATTTGCGGCGGCGGCGTGCGACCACAGCTGCGACGCCAGCGAGGACTGCCATCGTAGCGGGCTCGGGGACTGCGTTGAACGCGTAGTCGTCGAACCAGCCCGTGCCGGCGGTCGTGCTGGTGTTGATCCAGTCGGTGTGGAGGTCAGCGTCGGTGACCTGGGTCATCGCCGTGAGGCCGGAGACGTTGAACAGGTTGCCGTTGACGAACACGCTGGCCGTGGTGGCGCCCGTGTTGTACAGGATGACAAGGCTCGTCCATCGGTTGGTCAGGCCGCCAACGTTGCCGATCGAACTGAGGCTCCAAGGGGAACCGGAGCCGGAGCGGACGTTGCCGTTGGCTGTGACGGTGAGGCTGACCCCACCGGTCGCGCCGTCCCACATCCTCAAGCCGAAAAGCCGGTCGTTGTCGGCGTCGGCACCGTTGATATAGACCCACGTGCTGAAGTTGATGGCGCCGGAGTACGGCGAGCCGAAGTTGAACCAGGAGTACTCAGAATAACCAGCGCCGGTCATTTTGACGGACTGGGTACCAGAGTGGGCCTGGGCGGTGTCGACCGACGTGTTGGAACCTGCGATCCAGCTGTTTTGGCCGTTCAGGGCACCTACAGAAAAGCCTTCGCTGGTTTCAAATCCAACGAATTGGGCGGAGGCAAAGGAGGCTGCGACAAAGGCGGCCCCTGCAAAAAGTACTTTTTTCACTTGAGATCCTACTCCTCAAACAACGTTGAGCCAAGCGGCTAAACTTCGACAATTGTAGCATGGATGTCGGTTGGTGTGGGGTGGTGGGCAATTGATCTGGTATTTCTGTCAGGTGAAAGGTTGGTCGTAGGGTGAGCCAGGGGCCGGACGCCGCGCTTTTTGACGAGAACAACCGGACACGGCCGGACTCGCAAGACCTGAAGACTGTGCAGATCGGCAGGATCGGCCTGAAGGCGGGCGGGAGCATCGACCAGGTGCAAATCGCCTACCGGACATGGGGCGAACTGAACCCGACCGGAACAAACGCCGTCCTGGTTTGCCACGCGGTCAGCGGGGACTCCAACGCCGCCCAGTGGTGGGACAGGATCGTCGGGCCAGGGTGCGCGATCGACCCGGATCGACACTATATTGTCTGTGCAAACGCGCTGGGCGGGTGCCAGGGAACCACAGGGCCGACGAGCCTGCAGGCGGACGGAGAACCTTGGGGCAAAGACTTCCCTGCCGTCACTGTCGAGGACATGGCCCTTTGCCATGCCCGATTGCTCGACCATCTTGGCATTGAGAGCCTGCTCCTTGCGTGCGGTGGGAGCATGGGCGGGATGCAAGCACTGGCTCTGGCCACGGGACACGCCGAACGTGTCCGAAACGTGTGGCTCACGGCTTCTGCCGCTCGCCATTCTGCGATGCAGATCGGGTTCAACGAGGCTGGCCGCCAGGCAGTGATGCGCGATCCGCGCTGGATGGGCGGGACGTACGAGGCAGGCTCTGGCCCGGACCACGGTCTTTCGGTCGCACGGATGATCGGCCACTTGAGCTACCTGAGCGAGGCAAGTTTCGAGGCCAAGTTCGGGCGCAGACTCCAAGATTCTGAGGATTTTTCATACAGGCTTGAACCAGAGTTCCAGGTTGAGAGCTACCTGAACTACCAAGGCGACAAGTTCACCCACAGGTTCGATGCCAACTCGTACCTGGTTCTGACCAAGGCGATCGACCGGTACGATTGCCAAGCGCTGAGAGGTGCCAGAGCGAGGTTCCTGCTGACGAGTTTCTCAAGCGACTGGCTCTATCCAAGCTGGCAGTCGGAAGAGGTTTGCCGGATGGCGCTTGCGGCTGGGCTCGAAGCGAACCACGAAGTGATCGATCTGCCCTACGGTCACGACTCGTTCTTGTTGGACGGGTCGTTGCAGGCAGACGCCCTGCGACGGTTCCTGCGATAGTTGCTTTCGCACCCATATCTTCTTTTGTCTGTGATTGTTTCGGTAATATGCGCTGGTATGCCTGTCTCAACGGAGAGCAAGCGCATTTTGATTGTCCATTCGCCTACGGCGGACGATGGGGTCACAGACATCATCAATCGGAACAACGTCATTGGCGAGACGGTCGATTTCTGTGAACCACGCTTGATTGAGGAGCTGTCGAACAAATACTCCGTGACGGACCGTCCGGATGTGGTTGTTGTGACGATCTGTCCACTGGACGTGGACCCGCCGGCGAGGATCCGGCGATTGCGGCAGATCGAGGCCTTGTCCTCGGTGCCGATCGTTGCCCTGGCGTGCTCCCCAAGCCAAGAGATGGTCGATGCGAGCTATCTTGCTGGTGCGAACTCGGTGGTGATGAAGCCAGACCATGTCGAAGACCTGAGCGATGCGCTCCTTGGCGTGGCCATGTACTGGCTGCTTGTGAACCATCCTGCCAAGGGTGGCGCGTTGCTCAACTAGGACCTGGCTTGGGCCGAGCGTCCCTTTGGTTGCGGGCTGTGTTGAGCATCTGCCATACTTTCTGAGCCCAGCGGGGGTGTAGCTCAGTGGTTAGAGCGCCGGCCTGTCACGCCGGAGGTCGCGGGTTCAAGTCCCGTCATCCTCGCCATTTAGTACCAGAGTGCCACGGTAGCTCAGTTGGTAGAGCAACGCACTGAAAATGCGTGGGTCGCCGGTTCAAGT
>CAZGER010000230.1:0-3889 GCA_964524565.1 uncultured Chthonomonas sp.
GAAGTAAGAATAACGTCTAATCAGGACTCTTCAAGGTGCCACGCTCCGCTCAAACTGGCCCACTACCCGGCAACCGCTCATTTGCGAAGTTCCAGTCCGGAGAAGTTGTCAGCACCACACAACACCATGCCCGACTTTGAGCACGCCCGGTTCGGCGCGTAGATGCGCTCCATTCGAAAGTCGAGCGACGAAGTTCGCCGCGGCGTTCCTGAGAACCTGATTGCGGGCATGCCCGAACCTCCTTTCTGCAGCCGTGCCCTCACCCGCCGACTGTCTGCTGCATCGCGGGGGACGCTCCCAGATCCAAAAGGCTAAGGGCACAACTCGAAAATAAGAGACTTGGTAGGATCCTACTGGTATATTGCTACAATGGCATTTCGCATTCTTGTGAACGATAAAGACGTGGCTGCAGCTTGGTACGTACGGCATTTCGGATTCGAGATTGATGAAGAGTGGGGACCGGCTTTTGCTATTCTGCGAAAGGGCGAAGACGAAGTCTGGCTGAGCGGGCCGCAGACTTCTGCCGCGCAGCCCATGCCTGACGGCTCGGTGCCGACTCCCGGCGGGTGGAACCGATTGGTGGTCGAGGTACGCGACCTCGATGCGGCTATGTCCGCTCTGAAGGAAGCTGGCACCGTGTTTCGAAATGAGCCGGTTTCGGGACCGGGAGGCAGGCAGGTCCTGGTCGAAGACCCGAGCGGCAATCCGGTCGAGGTGTTTGAGGCTCGGTGACCATCCTGCCAGAACACATCAGGCCAGGAGTCTGATCTGTCCAGAGTCCGTTCCGAGAAGCGCCATGCCGACGCTTCTTGTCGCCCTTCACTGTCCATTCCGGACACGTGGAAATCCCGTTCGCCGTCCGCAAGGTGTCACCCGTGTGTCCGGAACAACCCGTCACCCATCCGTCGGAAAACCAAAATTCAGTGCAAAATCGGGCCATGCACCCCACCATCGGACACGTCCACCTCAAAGTCTCCGACCTCGAACGCTCGATCGCCTTCTACCAACAGGTCCTCGGAATGACCCTCACCCAGCGCTTCGGCCCACAGGCGGCCTTCCTCGCCTACGGCGATTACCACCACCACCTCGGACTCAACACCTGGCAGAGCCAAAACGGAGCACCACCACCCAGATCCGCGACCGGACTCTTCCACCTGGCCGTCCTCTTCCCCACCAAAGAAGACCTCTTGGCCGCGGTCAAAAACGTCACCGACCACGGCATAACCATCGACGGCTCAGCCGACCACGGCGTCAGCGAGGCCTACTACTTCCGCGACCCAGACCAAAACGGAATCGAGATCTACTGGGACAAACCTCGCGACCAATGGCCCTTCGACGCCGACGGCAACGTCCAAATGCGCTGACCCACCACCAGCAGGAACCAGGAAAAACCCCTCAGACCAGCCGAAAAAGCATCAACCTTTCGGAGACCACTTGGTTAAAAACGCCTTCACCTTCGCTGGGTCGTGGTGGTCGCCAGTCTCCAAAAGACCAGTGTCCTGAGAGTGCAACAGCTTCCCCTTACCGTCCAGCACGAACAGGTGCGGATAACCCTTGATCTCCGGGAACTGTGAAAGAACCTTCTCGTTCTTGTTCTCCTCGCTAAAATTGACCTTCACCAGCACATAGCCGCGCTTGAGCATCCCAGCGATCTCCTGGTCCTCCTTGAACAGCTTGTCCAGCTTGTGGCACCAGCCGCACCAGTTCCCGCCCACGGCCACCAGCACCCGCTTGTTCTCCTTGCCCGCCTTGGCGATCCCCGCCTTCAAGTCCGCCGCCGCGTCCCGCCCCGGGTCAAAAATCTTCGCGGTCTGGGTCTGGGCAAGCGCCACCGCGCCCACCAACATCGACAAAACAAGTACCGATCGTCTCACACCCGTATGATACTGGCGGTCCGGGCCCCAGCGTGCCCCCAATGCACACACCCGACCACCGCGCCTACACACCAGACATCGCCCCCATCATCGTCGCTAGCATCACGATCTGGCCACCGTGGTAAGAATCGTGCTGGACAAGGTGCCCCACCACCCATTCCACCGAAAACTCCTCCTCCGCGGTCGAACCCAAAAACGCCCGCCCGTCGCTCACGCCCCGCAGCTGCTCGACCGACTTCGCCCTGTGCCGCCGGAACACGTCCATGTACCAGTCCCAACCCTCGTCCGGAGGGTCCGGAACCAGACCCTCGTACTGGTCCATCGAAAGGTCGTAGGCAACCGCGACGTCCGTCCTGTCGACGTCCTCCGCCCCCAGCACCGACCGCTCGATCCACCACCTCTCGCAAGCCGCCATGTGCAACATCAGCGCCCCCGCGCACATCCCGCCAGGATAGGCCCGCCACCTGGCGAACCCCTCAGGGACCTCCTCCAGGTTGTGCAGCCACTCCCTGGTCCCGTCCTGCATCGCCGCCACCAACAACCCGACGCCTGGGTCCGCAAACCCCTCGATACTCAGCTCCCAACTCGTCACCCCCCGATCATATCCCCTCGCCCCCCACCCCAAAACAACGCTCCTAACCGCCCAACCCCGACAAAACACCCACAAACTGTTCAGAAACTGGCATAATCGACCATGCTTCAAAAACGCTCTGCGTTCACCTTGATTGAGCTGCTCGTCGTCATCGCCATCATCGCCATCCTCGCCGCCATCCTCTTCCCCGTCTTCGCACAGGCAAAGGCTGCCGCAAAAAAGACCGTCTGCATCTCCAACCTCAAGCAGATCGGACTCGGAATGATGATCTACACCAGCGACTACGATGGCCGGTACCAACCCTGGGCCGCCTTCTCGCCACCGATCAACGGAGGCAACACCAGCTTCATGCCCCCAGACCTCCAGCTGATGCCCTACGTCAAAAACGACAACATCTGGCAGTGCCCAATGGACACCAACTCGCGGGTCAACCCCAATACCGTCCCCTGGTGGGACCTCACCTACAGGGCTAAAAGGATCCCCCGGTCCTACGTCTACATCGGCAACGTCATCACAGTCCAGTCAAGCCCCGCCCTCGACCGTAACACCGGACTCTCCTACTTCGTCGGTCCCCGCTCCTGGGAGTACACCGGAAGGCAAGAGTCAGAGGTCGAGCAACCAACCGACATGGTCGGATGGGCAGAACAGTGGGCCGTCGGACTCCCGCACGAGTTCGTCGGGGGCATCTGGGGCAGCGGCTTCATCGACTGCGACATGTGGAAGCTCGCCGGACGACGGGTCCCCACCCAAAACCCCGCCGATAGGCTCCCGCCCGCTTGCGCAGGCTTTAACGAACAAAAACCCACACCCGGCCACAACAAACTCGGCGTCTACATCTTCGCCGATGGCCACGCCGGCGCCAAATCGTGGGCCTTCGTCCGCAACAACGACTTCTACGTCTTCAAAGCCCGCAAACCAGCCACCACCTACACCCCCTGATCCGTCACAATTGCCCCCTCCCCGACATAAGGAGGGGGCAAAACCCAGAAACCCCCGCCCCAAAAGAACCAGTAACATCCCAGCATGGATGCCACTGTCACACGCTTCGACCAAGCACCCTTCGACGTCCCCGTCCCCCTCCTCGATCGCCACAGCATCAAGTGCGCACAGATGCTCGTCGCAAACGTCTTCCTCCACAAAGGCTGCGTCGTCAACGTCCACCACCACGAAAGCGAACAGGTCTCCGTCGTCCTCAGCGGCAAGATCAAATGGATCCTCGATGAAGACCAAAAAGAGGTCATCGTCGAAGCCGGAACCTTCGTCCACCTCCCCTCCAACTGCCCCCACGGGGTCGTCGCGCTCGAAGACACCCACATCGTCGACGTCCTCTCACCCTGCGCACCAATGGGAGTCGATTCGCAAAAGTCATAGCCCGACCCGTGGGTAACCTCCCAAAGTGCCGGCACACCTGCTCGCCCTCCTC
>CAZGER010000231.1:0-2213 GCA_964524565.1 uncultured Chthonomonas sp.
TCGTATAGAGCGAATCGCTCACCTCAGCGTCCGGCCCCGCCGTCACTGGGTCAGGGGTCGCAAATGTCGTGACACGCTCCGAAGAAAGCCGCGTGACGCTCCCCTTGCGCTGCACCGCCCGGCACACGTCCCCTTCCGTCACAACATGGGTCGGACGCAGGTCTTGGTCGACCACCACAAGGGCAGGGAACTGGTAAACGTCCATCTTGTCCACCGCGTCGCGCAGACTGCTCTCTGCGTTCAAAGTGGGAATGTGGGCGTGCAGAACCTCCCGCAGGGTCATGCCGTCGAGTTTAGCCTACCAATAGGGCGGCATCGTGACGGAGTCTTTGCCCCGCTCGAACGAATCGATAAACTCGTACTCGTCCGGCAGCCAGCCCTTCTTCGGGTCTCGCTTGAGCGTCGCCTTCATCACGCAAGACTCGCTGTTGCTCATTGTCGTCTTCTCTTTCGCGACAATGATCACCTCGGCCGCCCCGTCCGACTTCCGCAAGATCTTAAAGTGCGAGAGCTTGCCCTTCACCTTCGCCGACTTGAGCGTCTTCTCCACCGCCGTCTGCATGTCCTGGCCGTACAGCTGCGTCATCCCCTCGGCGTACAGGTAAGGCGCGGCCGCCGCCAGCACGCTAAAAGCCATCAGCCACCGCCAGGACCGAAAATTGTCGTGGCTCTTCACCGAGCGCATCATCGCGACGACAAGGGTCAGTACGCCACCAATGGCGAGGCACCCAAGCAGGTAGGCAAACAGTCCGAGCGCGTTCATGTGACCCTCAAAGGGTCATGTTCCATGTTTGCCGGACAACCCACAAGACCGCGCGAATGCGGCCTAAACGCCAGCCATGTCCGGTTCTGCGCTGAACTCGCCGGTGAACGAGAACTCCGCCGGCCCCGTCATAAAGACCCTGCCGTCCTCGCCGTACTCGATCCTCAAATCGCCCCCGGGTAGCGAAACCCTCACGTCCCGGCCTGTCAGACCGTTCAAGAAAGCCGCGCACGCCGTCGCACAGGCCCCTGTGCCGCAGGCTAGCGTCCTACCGGCGCCCCTCTCCCAAGTCCGCTGGACCAGGTGGTCCCGACCCGCCAAATGGGCAAAATGGACGTTCACGCGCTCCGGGAACAACTCGTGGTGCTCAAGCACCGGACCAATCCGGTCAAGGTCGATCGCGTCAGCGTCCGCCACAAAAATGACAAGGTGCGGGTTGCCCATTCCGACAGCTGTCGCCTTGTGTTCCGCCCCAAGCGCGTCCACCGGCTGCCCGACAAACTGCGAGTCTGGCGACCCGGACATCCCGATCTCCCCCCGCGTCAGCCTCGCGCGGCCCATGTCCACCCGGACAAGGCCCTCGCCCACGGTCTCAAGCTCCAAAACGCCCGCCCCGGTCCGCACCCGGATCGTCCCGGCAGGCACAAGCCCCAACTGCTGGACGTACAGTGCGAAGCACCGGACACCGTTCCCACACATCTCGCTCTCAGAGCCGTCCGGGTTCCACATCCGCATCGCCAGACCAACCTCGGAGTCCCGCTCGACAGAGATCAAACCGTCAGAACCGATCCCGAACCGCCGGTCGCACACCTGCACCGAAAGGCGCCCCATGTCGACCGGCCCGAGCTGGCCGCCAGAGTTGTCTACCATCACGAAATCGTTGCCGATCCCGTGCATCTTAGTGAACTCAAACCTCAATCGTCAGACTTTGGCTCCGAGTGGTCGTGGTCGTCGCGCCCCCCGATCTGCTTGGCCGGGACAATGCTCGTGACGGCGTGCTTGTAGACAAGTTGCGTCGGCTTCCCAGCCTGGTCAAGAAGGATTGTGAACGCGTCAAAACCACGGACATTGCCGCGGAGTTGCACCCCACCCATCAAATAAATCGTCACCCCGATCCCCTCTTTGCGGACCTGGTTCAAAAACATGTCTTGTAGGTTGATTGCCTTGCCCATCTTTCAAATTCCAAAACGGTCTACGGTCTGTGCCAAGATCGCCGAAGCGGCGCCTGCTTCACCCTCGACCCCCAGTGGATCCACCCGGACCAGATTCAAGTCTGGTTCCGACCTCATCCAAGTCGCCTGCCGTCTTGCATAACGACAAGTCTCCCGGACAATGTCCGCCCTGGCCTGATCGAGAGTCAGGTCGCCCTTCAGTACTCTGACCAACGATTGATACCCGATTGCCCGCAAGCCTGGTGCCCCAATAGGTACGCCGCTCTCCAAAAGAAGCC
>CAZGER010000231.1:2223-3868 GCA_964524565.1 uncultured Chthonomonas sp.
CGGGTTTCCTCCAGCCAGCCTCTGTCCAGCATCGCCTGCGTACGCTCAGCGATCCGCGCGAACAGCTTCGAACGGTCGGTCTCCAGCCCAAACTTGATGACAGGGAAGGGAAGCTCACCGATCGGGGGAAGCGGCTCCGAGTCCAGCTTTTCCAGCGCCCGCAACACCCGCACCGGGTTCTTCAGGTCTGTCCGCTCCGCCGTCTCCGGCGACCGTCGCCTGAGCAGGTCCGCCATGTGCTCTGGCCCGTGCTCCGTGAGTTCCTGCCTGTAATACTCCCGAACGCCCTCGTCCGGCTCCCCGTGCATGCCTGAGTAGTTCTCCGTCAGTGCCCGCAGGTACAGCCCTGTCCCCCCCACGACCACCACCGGGCGGCCCTCCCGGGCAGCCGACTCCGTAGCATCCTTCGCAAGCCTCGTCCACGCCCCCAGACCAAAGTTCTCCGTCGGTTCGACGACATCGGTCAGCCGGTAACCGAGCCCAGAGTCAGGCTTGTTCGTGCCGATGTCCAGACCCTTGTAAACCTGAAAAGCGTCCGCGCTGACAAGGACCGCCCCTGTCCTCTCGGCGACAATCTCCGCCACAGCGCTCTTGCCGATCCCCGTCGGGCCGAAAATTGCCGCGATAAAGCCCCTGCCGCTGGCCAGACCGACCGAGGTCACGGCACCCTTTGCCCGCACAGGTGCCCGATCACCGCCCGCAGGACCTTTCCCCTGTGGCTCACAGAGTGCTTCTGCTCCGCAGACAACTGGGCCATCGTGCAACCCATCGAGGGCAAAAAGAAGATCGGGTCGTACCCAAAGCCGCCGCTGCCCAAAGGCTCCCGCGCGATGACACCCTCGCACGTCGCATCGAACGCCACCGTCTCCCTCCCCGGCCCCGACAACGCGACATGGCACACAAACCGCGCCCCCCGACCCTCGGGAGGCGTTTGCGACATCTCCTCCAAGATCACCCGCATCTTTGTGTCAAAAGAGGTCTCCGGACCCTGGAACCGCTTCGAGTGCACGCCCAGCTCACCCGGAATGGCGTCGATCTCCAGCCCCGCGTCGTCAGCGATGCAAAGCTCCCCCGTGTGCCTGGCCGCAGACTCTGCCTTGATCCTCGCGTTCTCCGCGTACGTCGAACCGGTCTCCTCCGGCTCCGGCGCACCAGGAAAGTCCTCCAGCGTCAGCACCGACCACCTAGGGAGCCCCTCCGACAAAATGGCCACCATCTCCCTGCCCTTCTTGGCGTTGTGGGTCGCGATCACCAGCCGCAAGGTCAAAGCCCCAGAGCTTGCCGTTGCAGCTCGATCAGCTCGTCGATCCCCTTCTTACCCAGCGCCAGCATCTTGCCCAAAGTGTCCGCCCCGAACGGGTTCGCCTCCGCCGTCCCTTGGATCTCGATAAACTTGCCCGAAGCCGTCATCACGATGTTCATGTCAGTGTCCGCTTTGGAATCCTCGTCGTAGCACAGGTCCAGCAACTCGGTGCCCTTCACAACCCCCACACTCACCGCCGCGACAGGCTCCTTGATCAGGTTCCGCTTGACCATCCGCTGAGAGACCATCCACTCCATAGCCTGGTACTCCGCCACATAGGCCGCCGTGATCGAGGCCGTCCGCTTCCCACCGTCAGCCATGATCTCGTCGCAATCGATCGTC
>CAZGER010000232.1:0-3852 GCA_964524565.1 uncultured Chthonomonas sp.
AAGAAGCACGAAAAGCCACCCAAGGGGGCATGGACACTGCCGCTGCTTTTTGGGTACATGGTCGCGCACGAGGCGCACCACCGGTCGCAGATCGAGATCGCTTGCCGCCTGGGGGGACATGAGTTCCCGGACAGCTTTGGCTATGGCCTTTGGGACTGGAGCAAGAAGGTCCAGGCTTGACCTGATTCGGAAACTGTTCAACGTCGGAGGCTGGATCGTTGTGCAGTCAAAGGTAAATTTGCGCAATGCGCCTCGCCCCTACCCTGCTCACGCTTTCGCTCGCCTGTGCGACGTTTGCCCAGACTCCGCCCGTGACGCTCTTGAAGGGGGCGACCGTGGTCGACAAGCCGGGATCCAGCCACCAGGGCTGGAGCGTCCTGGTTGAAAACGGAGTGATCTCTGCGGTCGGGCCGAACATCGCTGCGCCGACCGGAGCCCAGGTCATCGACTGCGCGGGCCTGACCGTTTATGCCGGGTTTGTCCACCCGTACCTGAGGGCGCAGGTGGAGGGCGTGAGCCCAGCGGCGTCGGCGGCGGCTCGGGGTGGGTTTGGTCGGGGCGGCCAGACCCAGCAGCAGGCGACGGAGGCGATGGCGGCGCGGGACAAGGACCCGTTTGGCAGGACGCAGAATATTTTGACCACGGTGTTGATGTCCGGGGTCAACGGGAAGGACGTCGCGGATTTCGGCACGCTTGCCAAGAGCGGCTACGGGACTGTCGGGTTTGGGGCAAGCGGCGGGATCCTCGGCCCAGTGACGGGCATATTCTCGACCGGTTCTGGCAAGTTGGGCCAGGAATCGCGGCTGCAGGGCAGGAGTTCCGTGGGGCTCAGTCTAGGGTCGCGGGGGTTTGGGAGCTACCCGAGCTCCACGATGGGCCTGATCGCCCTCGTGCGGCAGGCGCTGTTTGACGCTGCTTGGTCGGCGAGGCTGAAGGCCAAGGGTCAGGCGTTTGACAAGGCCGCGAACTTTGACGCGCTCGAACCGGTCGTCAGCGGGCAGGCATCGCTCGTGTTCGAGGACCTGACCGAGGTCTCGTTCTACCAAGCAAAGAAACTGTACGAGGAGTTCGCGCTGTCGCCGGTGCTGTTGTTCCGGTCGGACGTGGGCAAGGTTTTGCGGACTGTCCCGGGAGGGGCCCAGATCCTGTTGCGCGGCTCGGTCCCGACCAAACCGACGATTTCGGACGACTTTGCCGCTTCCTCGGTGAACCAGATCCGGAGCTATTTCAACGAGATGCAGGCAGGGCGCGAGGTCGTCGCGGCTGGGAAGAAGTTCTGCTACGCGCCAAGCTCGACGCTCGATCCGTTCGGGGGCATCCGGTCTTACGTGCAGGGCGGACTTTCGCGGGCTGACGCGCTTTCTGCCATGACGACGTGGCCGGCGGAGTTTTTGGGGGTCGGGAGCCAGGTCGGGCAGATCGCACCAGGGTTCCGCGGGAACCTTGTGGTTGTCCAGGGGGACATTTTGGACTCGTCGAGCCAGGTGATGGCGACCTTTGTGGACGGCAAGCGGACCGACTTTACGATGCCCGAGCGCAAGAAAGCGGAGGACATCAAGTCCGACCCGGCGGCAAGGCTCGCTCCGGTCAACTACGCCGCCTATCCGGCACCGGCCGAAACAAGGGCGGCCACCCGCCTTTACAAGGGTGCGACGGTTTGGACGATGGGCCCGCAGGGGGTGATCGAAGGCGGTGAGGTGCTGATCTCTGACGGCAAGATCGTCGCGGTCGGCAAGGGGTTGCGGGTTCCGGCAGGGTGCGAGGTGATCGATGCCACCGGCAAGCACATCAGTCCTGGCATTTGGGACTGCCACAGCCACACAGGTATCGCGGGCAGCGTGAACGAATCGACGAACATGGTCACGGCGGAGTGCCGGATCGCGGACGTGATCGACCATACGCAGGTGGGGATCTACCAGCAGTTGGCAGGTGGGACGGTGGGGGCGAACCAGCTTCATGGTTCTGCCAACGCGATCGGCGGCCAGAACTCGACCGTCAAGTGGCGGTGGGGCCTGACGGCGGTCGACTATCCGGTGAAAGGCGCCCCTGGCGGGGTCAAGTTCGCCTTGGGCCAGAACCCGATCCGCGAGCCGGACGGGGGCGTATCCGCGAACGGATCGACACTGCTGACGTGGCGTCCGCAGACGAGGATGGGCGTCGAGGAGGCGATCCGCCGCGCACTGCAACTGGGCAAGGAGTACGACCAAGCTTGGGCCGACTTTAGGGCCGGCAAGACCAGTGTCGAGCCTCGGCGGGACGTGCAGCTGGAGGCTTTGGGCGAGATCGCCTCGGGTCGGCGCTGGATCCACTCCCACGGCTATCGGGCCGACGAACTGCTCATGCTGATCCGGGTCGTCAAGGAGTACGGCGGGAAACTGGCGACGCTCCAGCACGTTCTGGAGGGCTACAAGATCGCAGACGAGATGGCGGCGGCGGGTGTCGGTGGATCGACGTTCGCCGACTGGTGGGGCTACAAGCTGGAAGCCTACGACGCGGTGCCGCACAATGCGGCGCTGATGGCGGCCAGGGGTGTCTCGGTGAGTGTGAACTCTGACAGTGGCGACCACGCCAGGCGTCTGAACGCGGAAGCGGCGAAGTCGATCCGTTACGGCGGGGCGAGCGATGTCGAGGCGCTTTCGTTCGTGACGATCGAGCCGTGCAAGCAGATGGGGATCTCTGGGCACACTGGCTCGCTAGAGGCTGGAAAGGACGCGGACATGGTCGTTTGGACGGACAACCCGATGCAGATCGGCGCGGTGTGCCTGGAGACCTATGTCGACGGCGTGAAGAGGTTCGACAGGAGGCAGGACAAGGAGCAGCAAGAGGCGCGTTTGAAGGAGATCGCCGCGGCCAAGGAGATCCTTGCTCCGAAGGCCGAGCCGACGGCGACGGCCGGGCCGTTTGACTCTGGCTCGAAGGCGGCGGCCCCTGTCGATGAGACGGGCCCAGCCAAGGTGAAGTTTGGGCTTGCTCCGGTCAAGGGCGATCCCGGTACCGTGCGGTACCCGCGGACAGCGATCCATATCGTCGGGGCGACTGTCCACCCGATGCCGGGCGATCCGTTTGTCGGCGACGTTGTTGTCGGGGTCGATGGTCTGGTTGCGCAGGTGGGGGCTGGTCTGAGGACACCTCGGGGAGCCACGAAGATCGATGGGGCCGGGAAGCACGTTTATCCTGGGCTGATCGACCCTTCGACGACGCTGGGCCTGGCTGAGATCGGTCAGGTTCCGACGAGCGACGACTCGGGCGAGACGGGTTCGTTCCACCCTGACTATAGGATCGAGCGGACGATCAACCCAGAGTGGGAGTCGCTGGCCGTCGCACGAGAGCAGGGCGTTTTGACAGCGGTCGTCCGGCCGGCCGGTTCCGGCTGGGGCGGGCAGGCTGCGCTGATCAACACGGAGGGATACACATGGGAGGACCTGTGCATCCAGGGTTCGGTCGCGATGGCCTATTCGGCGGGAGGCGGGGGCTTTGGCTTCGGCGGCCACGACCACGATCACGACGAGAACTTGCTTTTGCCGTTCGACGACGGGGCGGCGACCGCAGGGCTCCAGCGTCGGGGCGGTGGCGGCGGCAACCTTGGGGCATCGTTGGAAGAGGTTTCCAAACAGTTGCAGGCGGCCAAGGACTATGCAGGTCTGGCTGTCGGGGCGACCCCGGAGCACCCGGTCGCGCGCGACCAGCGGCAGGAAGCGCTGTTCAAGGTGGCGAGCGGGGCGATGCCGATCATGGTCGCGGCGAACTCTGCCGACGACATCAAGGCAGCTGTCGCGTGGGCCGAGAAGGAGGGGGTCTCGCTGGTGCTCTACGGGTGTAGCGGCGCGGGAGAGATCGCGGACTGGCTCGCCA
>CAZGER010000233.1:0-3851 GCA_964524565.1 uncultured Chthonomonas sp.
CGGACAAAGACAGAGTCCTTCTTTTTGACAAAGGGCACCCAAGCCAGAGTCCCGGTCACCGTGACCACCAAAACCGTCAACAGGTAGCTCCCAAGCCCGCTCGTGCCCGAAGTGCCGATCGCGAACAGCGCCGCCAAAACCGCGTACGCCTTTCCTTCGGTCAAGAGTGTCCGTGTCATTTCCTGCAAAAGAGGTGCTTAACCTCAGCCCTGTAACTGCCGTCGCTCGTGAGTATGAACAAGGGAGACTCGTGCTGAACAGAGCCGTCCGCCCTCAACGCCAGGTACTTCTCGTCCCGGCCCGGCATGGTCGCGACATCGTTCATCTGGTCAAACATCACCGCTTGGTTCGCCTCAGAGGGCCACTCCGCCACACAAGACTGGTCGCGCAACAGAACAGCGTCCACACCCAGCACAGAAAGCCGCTGCTTCACAAACAGGTAAGGATGGCCGCTGTTCCTCACCGCCAAAATCCGTCTCGTAAGCGACTGGGCAAAACCGTCCTTGCTCGAGTCGCGCCGACTGGCCGTGACCCCCACCGGCAGCGCGCCAGAGTTCACGACTCTCGCCAGGTGGAACCCCGGATCCTCGTAGTCCATCCTGTACAGCTCAGTGCCCAGAGCGATTTGCCGGAGGTTTGAGATGTCCGCCGCCCACTTGCCCTTGTCCTTGGAGCGCATGAACGCCGTCAAAGACATCGAACAGAGCACTCCAATAACCGCCACCACGACCAAAAGTTCAAACAGGGTGAACGCAGTACGCTTCATCAAGATGCACCCACCGGCCCTGAAGTGGGGCGCGGAAGCGATGGAAATCCGAGCTTGGGTCGGCCACGGGTGGCCCCCTGGCTTTTCCGCACAGCCTGAAGAGCAGGCGGCATGGCGCGTGTGCCCACGTACAATGGGCTCACGGCTCGGGAAAGGGCCAACATAGCCCAACCTACCCCCCAAAGTTCGAAAAGTCAAGAATAAACCAAAACCAAAGACAGATCAACCCCGACCGATCTTCCCGCTCACCGAACCACCGCCCGTCCCACCCCCCGTCGAACCACCAGTACCACCAGATCCACGGTCAGGACGCTCGTTGTCGTCGATCATCATCTTCCCCATCGGATCCGTCGCCTCCAGGTCGTCCTCCCCCTTCTTCGTCGATGCGTCCACCTTGCGGAACCGCATCTCGTCGCCCAAAGAGTTCTTCATCAGCACGCCACGGTTCGCACCAGAAGAGCTCAAAACGATCCGGTCCTTCTCCCCGTCGTACTCTGCCTTGTCAGCGTAAAGCTCCCGCCACTGCAACTCCGGTAGCTGCTGCCGGGCAAACGGGTTACCCGTCACAACCGCCTTGCGGCTGCCCTTGCGGTACCAGTACTCCACCCTGTCCGCCGCGATAGCGATCGGGTACTGCCTCAGGTTCTCACTGGAACGCACCTGCTCCTGACGCTCTGTTTCCGCGTCCTGCGCCGGGGTCGTCGTCGCAGAAGGACGGCTCAACGCCACGTCCCGAGGCACGGTCGGAGTGAACGGCGGGATCTCCTCCTGCTTCGGGGCAGACTCCTCCGCCTTCACCAACATGTTCACCTTCCCCGTGATCACCGCCCGACCCTCCTTGCGGTAGATCACGATCCTCTCGCACGTCAGGTTGGACTCCCTGCCAAAGTAAGTCACGTTCCCCTCGCCGGTCACAACGTCCTCCTTCCGGTCATAGGTCATCTTGTCCGCAGAAACGATCGTCTCCTTGTCCTCGCCCCTGGCCTTCATGTACGTCGAGACACCCTTGCTGATCTTCACGTTCTCAGCCTGGATCCGCCACTCCGTCTTCTCCTGCCCACCAACCGCAAGCGGGCCGACCCACGCCACCGGCCCAGCCAAGATCGTGTTCGTCCCCATGTCGATCACAGTGTCCTGGCACGTCAGGTCACCCTCGCTCAGCTTGCCCGTCACCGAACCCCGCACAGTCACCCTGTGAGCGTTGTGGTCATAGGTGAAACCGGCTGCGATCAGGTTCACGTCCTGGTTCCAAACGTTGATCCCGTCCTCGCAGATCAACGACTTGCTGTACGTGCCGTAGGTCGCCTTCCCGGCCGTGAACTGGAAGTCGCCCTCCTTGTCGTGCAAAACCCCGTCACTGACCCCCACCAGCTGGACGGTGCTACGGTCGTCCCGCATCGTCGCTTCCTTCACCAAGGCTTCCGCGACCAGCCTCTCGCCACGGTACGACCGTAGCTTGAACCCCTTGATGATCACGCCCTCGCCGGACTTGTAGACCGTCGCCTCCGGACGATAGTCCTTCATCACGTCCGTCTGCACCACCTTCCGAATCCCGACGTAAACCCCGTACCCCAAGGCAAGAAGGGCCACCAGCCCAAGCAGGCTGACGACGTTCGTCCTAATTGATCGTGACAGAGACACTGACAACTTGATTGACGTTTACCACGTTCAAAACGGTTGAACCGGTCTGGGCCCCCTTAGTCGCCCGCACCGTGTACGTCCCCGCCGGGAGCCAAAGGGTGAAAGTCCCCGCAGCGTTGGCAGTCGTTGTCCGAATGATCGACGTCCCAACAAGCGCCTCGACAGTCGCCCCGCCACCGTTCGGCGAGACCGACCCAGAAACGGTGCTCGGCAACGGCGGGGGCGTCGTCGATCCCTCAGGGGTCATAAAGACCGACCCCACCGAGACCACACCTCCGACCGACGTGCTGCCGGGATTGAAAAACCCAGGGAAGTAACCCGTCTTCGTCGCCTTGCCCTGCAAGCCAAAGAACACGTTCTGCGTCGTCCCAGAGTACGCCACACCTGCCACGCTGAAAGTGCCGTCCGCCGCCGAGACACCGCTCCTCCCACCGATCGTCACCGTCGCGCCACCAACCCCAAGGTTCGTCGTCGAATCCACCAGCTGCCCCGAGACAGTCACCTCCTCAGGCCCGATGTAGATCTCCCCAAAGTCGCGGTCGGCCGCCAGTGGGCTGAACAGGAAAGTCCTCACGATCGGCGTAGTCGAACCGCTCGGGATAAACGTCAGAGTCATCTCCGTCGAACCAAAAGGCACGTCCATGCTAAAGTAGCCGTCCACCAGGTCCGTCGTCGTCGATGCCGTGGAAATCCGCACGTTCGTGGCAGGGCTCGTCGCCCCACCTGTCTCGATCCAAAGGATGTTCCCCTGCACCGCCACCGTGGTCGGCACAACCACACCGCCCCCGCCGCCACAACCCAAAACGACCGCTAAAAAGACGAGCAGACACCAGTGGATTGCCTTCATCGCGGGCGGATCTCCAAGGTCTTTGTCCCAGAGTCAGCAATGAACGACACGGCAGAGCCAGCTTGGAGGCTGTGGAGCCTCCCCCCCAGCACCACCTGAAACCGGGGCGATCCGATCTGGTTCACACTCCGCAGGACGTAGATCTGCCCCGGGATCAACCCGGTCAGCGTCACAAAGTAAGAAGTCCGCGAGTTCACGTGCCTCAGGTCGCGGTAGAACGCGCCCCCGTTCACTACCGCCGCCTGGAACCCGCCCGGCCCCGCCGGCATCGTCACGTCCTCGATCCCGTTCCCCTCCTGCGCCTGCCACTGCCGACCGATCACAAAGTCGCACGCATGACCCATGTTCGAGGTCACCATGATCTGCGCCCGCCACACAGGGCCGCTCCCAATGTTGCTGCCAAGCGCCATCCCCCCCGAAAGCAGACCCTCGCCGCTCGATCCTCCGATCCGCGAAGAAGCGCCGTTGTCGAAAACCAGCACCGCCCCCTCTGGCTTGAGCGCCTTGACAAAGTAAGCCTTCCCCGGCTCAAAGATCGTCGAAGGCGTCAAGGTCCCCGCGTCCGGGTTCACAGGGTCGGGAGTAAAGCCAAAAAAC
>CAZGER010000234.1:0-3839 GCA_964524565.1 uncultured Chthonomonas sp.
TGGAAGGGTCTGGCTGAACCGTTTTGGGTGGCCGACGGCCTTTTCGATCGACCTTTGGAAGTCGTTGTGCAGCCGAACGAGCGGCACCCTTTGGCCGAACGTGACCTTGGCGGCGCGGGTCTGCGAAGCCCGGGCGAAAGCGACAGCACCGATCACGACGGCGATGAGGGGGAGGATCCACGTCGCGTTCGTGGAGATGAAAGTGGTGACAAGCGCCACGAACAGGCTGAACCCGTTCGGTGTCGTCGCGGGGGTGATGTCCTCGGCGAACCCGGTCGGGTCGAAGGCGATCCAGCCGTAGTCTTCAAAGTAGACCTCGGCCCAGGCATGGGAATTGGCCTCCACGACCTTGGTGTAACCGTCGGCCTCCGGCCGTGGCTGGTCGACCAGGTAACCGGTGACGTAGCGTGCCGGTAGCCCTTTGATGGCGGCAAGGCGGACGAAGGCGGAAGCGAACAGGTCGCAGTACCCTTCACGCTTTTCTGTGAGGAAGTACACAACGGGATCCACGTTGCCTGGCACGGCCGCGGTCTTGGTGTTGTACTTACAGCTCGCGCCGATACCCCTTTCCAGGTTTCGGGCGATGTCCCCGGGGTTCTTGGCGTCTCCCACGAGCCGGTCCGCGATGTCGATCAGCTCCTGCGGGTTGCTCGTTGGCTCGTAGACCGGTGAGCGCGGCTTTCCGGCGATCGTTTCAGGGAAGTTCGTCTCAGGGACAAGAGCCACATAGCCGATGTGTCTGACCTCGGTCGCCTGGAGGTAGAGCAGCCCGGTCCTTGGCTCGACAAAATCGGCGTTGGCGTCTGTCTCGTAGATCAACCCGGGCGAAGGGATCGCGCCGCTGTAGGGGAGGGCAAACTTGAGGTCAAGCGTGACAGGGCGGACCTTGCTGGGAGTGTCGGCGTACGACAGGTTTGGGTCGCGGGCGAAGGGAAGGACCTTCCCAATCAGGCGGAAGTCCACCTGGGTGCCGATCCCTGTGACGCTCGACCATCCCCGATTGTTGTATCTTGTGAAGACGCCGGTCCGCAGGTAAAGCGGCTCATCGGTTTTGACCCTGAAAACCTCCGCATCGGTGAGGTTGGGCGGCGGACCGCCGATCCTTGAGTCTGCGCGCATGCGGGCGCTGTCCGGGCCAGCGTTGGTCGGACGGATCTGGTTTTGAACGTTCACCTTGACCTGCTCGGAAACACCCTGGAGCGAGACCTGGATCACCGGGGCGCCGATGAACGACACGAGGATCGTCACCCCGGCGGCGAGGAAGGCCCACTCTGGCCCGGCCATCCAGCGCCATGCACCCCTGCGGAGCAGGCGGACGTCGCCGCCTTGGGCCTCGACCCGTCTCATCATCGTCCGCTGGTAGGTGCGGGCGTAGAGCACGGCGATCAGCACGATGAACACGCAAAAGAGCGCGACACCTGGCCGCCACGAGTCGATCGTTCCAACGAGGCCGAACAAGGCGATCGATGGGAGGCTCAGGAACAGCAGGGTCCCGTCACGCCAAGCGAACAGTCCGCCGACCGTGACGATGGAGAACATCATGACCGCGGCAAGGAGCGCGAAGGGGAAGCCGTCCTCCGGTAGTGCCCGGTTGATCGCAACGACGTTGGTCACCGAAGCAAACGACGCAATAGCGAAGAACCAGCCGTCCCACGTGTGGACTTTGAACCTCTCAAGAACCCGGGAGAGGATGTACCCACCTGTGCCGGTCGCGGCGGAAAGGACAGCCATGAAGGTCGCCAGGGTCGGCTTGCCGACGCTGATGCCCAGGGCGAACAGTGCCATGCTGCCGCATGTGAAGGCCAAGAAATGGTCTAGGAACGTCCGTTCCGGCGAAAATTTCACGCGTGTGGCCTCCTGTCCCTGCCGAGCGTGACCACCTGGGCGCCGGCGCGCTCTAGCTGGTCGATGTACTCCGGTTGACTGGCTCCGAAGAACGTTTCGACAGGAAGGCGCGAGCCCACGTACTCCATCGGGTCGTACAGCACAGCGATCACTTGGATTTCAGTCCAGGATGAGATCAAGCCCGGTAGATCGGGGTCTTGCACGGCCACGAAAACCATGACTGTGTTGCCCTCGTGGACGTGTCGTTTGATCTCGGTCATGTCTTGGGTGAGGGTTGTGAGCGAATCGGGCTTGATGTCGGTGAGGATCTCACGGACGCGCCGTTCGACCACCTCGGCGTGCTGGTAGGTCTCGTCCGGGTGCTCTTGGACAGGGAAGTAGACGTTGGCGCCCTTTTTCACTAGGTCGGCGGCCAGGAACAGGCAGTGGCTGCACATCGCCTCGAAGGTCGAGGTCTCCTCGTCGCCGATGTCGGTGCCCTCGGTGCGCTGGAGGACGAAGTGGACGCTGACTCCAGAGCCGGTCTCGAACTCTTTGACCATCAGTTGGCCGCGCCTGGCCGAGGTGCGCCAGTGGATGTAGCGGATCGGATCGCCGGAGGCGAACTCGCGGACTCCCCGTGGCTGGAGTCCAGCACCGTGGCTCCGGCCAGAATCCAGGTCCGATGCGCCCCAGCCCATGAGTGGGCGGATATCCTCGTTCACCGGCAGAGGCGCAGGGTAAACGACCAGTTCGCAGGGTTCGACACGGTAGCTCCGCTTGAGGGTCGCCAGGCCAAGTGCGTCGGTCCCGGAAACGGTCAGGCGCTCCCACCGGTACCTGCCGCGCCTGGTGGGGACGAAGCTGTACCTGGTTTGGATCGGCTGGTCGAAACTCGGTGCGACCGGGAGGCTCGGCGTGCGGTTCTTTGCCCCCATCGCGGAAGGGAGCATGTCCTCGACGGTCACCAAGGGCCGCTTGAGCTCTCGCTCGCTCCAAACGACGATCTCCACGGTGACCGGCTCGCCCACTTTGACGGCAGGGGGGGCGTACCGCTCAAACCTCAGGTACCGGACGGCGAGCCACGCCTGCAATCTGGCAGCCAGGATCGTGACCAGGATGGCCGTCGCCATGTAAAACAGCATCGGCGAATTGACCAGGACCGCCATGACCATGAGGAACACGGCCGACCAGTTGAGCGCGGTTCCGGCGTAGAGTTTCATCCGTCTAGACGTTGACCGGCAAAGGCGCAGGAACAGTGTCCAGGATCTGGTGGACGATGTCTTCGCCTCCGAGCCCCTTCGCCCTGACCTCTCCACGCACGATCACCCTATGCCCAAGCACGCTGGGGGCAACGACTTTCACATCGTCGGGTTGGACATGGTCCCTGCCCGCCATCGCAGCGTGCGCCTGGGAAGCCAGCATCAGGTAGAGCGAGCCCCGAGGGGACGTTCCGAGGGTCAACTGGCTGTTTTCGCGGGTCGAGCGCACCACGTCCACGATGTACTCACGGACGGAGCCGTGGACAAAAATCTCGCGCACCGCCCGCTGGGCGGTCAAAAGCTCTTCGATCTCGACCACCTGCGCGACCTCGGACAGGGGGTGCGAGGACTGCTGGCTGGTCAGGATCTCGATCTCAGACTCCTTGCTCGGGTACCCCAAAGAGACCCTGGCGAAGAACCTGTCTAGCTGGGCCTCTGGCAGAGGGTAGGTGCCGGTCATTTCGACGTTGTTCTGGGTCGCGAGGACGAAGAACGGCTCCGGCAGTCGCCTGGTCACACCGTCTGAGGTGACCTGGCGCTCTTCCATCGCCTCCAGCAGTGCTGACTGGGTCTTGGGCGTCGCGCGGTTGACCTCGTCCACCAGGACGACGTTTGCGAACAGCGGCCCGGGCCGGAATTCGAACTCCTGGGTGGACTGGTTGAAGATGCTTGAACCTGTCACGTCGCTCGGGAGCAGGTCGGGCGTGAACTGCACGCGCTTGAAATCACCCCCGATCGATCTGGCTACGGCCT
>CAZGER010000235.1:0-3836 GCA_964524565.1 uncultured Chthonomonas sp.
GCGGCTTCCCTGTGAGCTGACGATGGCCACGGGTTGGCAGATCCCAGGCTGCATCAGCCGCCGGGCGTATCGAGCTTCAGCTCCTCGAGCGCCGCGTCGCTGAGCCGCATCAGCCCGGCGCGAGGGTGGTCGAGATCGATCGTGATCACGCCTGCAGCGGTATCGGGTCCATGTGCCAAGTTCATTCTAGGATGATGCACTCCCTTCCCGCCGGGAAGAGGAATACCGGGCCGGCGGGCCGTCCTGGCTTACGACTTGCGGCGCTTGCGCAGAAGAGCGAGCGCGCCGACGCCAAGCAGCGACATCGTCGCCGGCTCCGGCACAGCTTCCATCTGGGCGTACACGTCCACGTAGCCGTACATCATCTCTTTCATGTACAGCTTGTTGCCGACCAAAGTCGCGCCGTCAGACGTCCCAGAAACCTTCTTGAAGTCCACGATCGAAATCCTGTACTCCTGGCCGCCAAGGACCGCAGTGAACGGGCCGACCGGCGTGCTCGGAAGCACCCAGTAGTCCATGTTCGTGTTCGAACTGCCCGCCTTCTCGACGTACTTCAGATCAAAGCTCGTCACACCAAGACCGCTCGGGCTGCTAAAGCCAAGGGCAGCCTGGAAAGTCGTGTTCAAGATCCTGTCGTATGTCTTGTCCGTGTAATCGTTGAAGAACTTCATCTGGCCGATCTTGAAAGGAGTGCCCAAAGAAGCGCTGAACGACGCCGGCTTGAAAACGGCCGAGTTTCCGCTGAACGTCAGGTTCAAACGGTTAGTGATCGTGGCATCACCAAAATCGCCAGAAACGGTGGTGAAGCAGCTGTTCGAGTTGTTGGTCGTTCCGGAGAACGTCTGTGCCTGGGCGACGACCGCAGCAACGCTGACGACTGCGACGACCGCAAGGCGATAAGAACTAAGATTCATGTGGTTGACCTTTGCACCTTCAACAAGGCGCAAAAGTCGACCTGGCAAACCTCCTGCCATTGTCCCAAAGTCACGAAAAACCGGCAACTCTGACAGTAAAGAAACGCGCTTAGTCGGTTCTTGCTGGCAATCGGTAGGTCGTCTCGATCCTTCTCAAGATCCCCGTCTCAGACCTCATCACGATCGATTCTGTGAACGCGCACCCGTATCGGAACCGGACACCCTTCAGCAGGTCCCCCGGCGTGATCCCGGTCGCGGCAAACGTCACGTTCCCCCGCGCCAGGTCCTCAGTGGTGAACACACGGTCCAGATCACCGTCAAGCATCGCCTTCGCCCGCTCCAACTGACCGTCGATCGTGAACTTCAACCGGGCTTGCATCTCGCCACCGGTGCACAAAACCGCCGCCGCTGTGATGACACCCTCAGGAGCACCGCCGATCCCCATCAGACCGTCCACGCCAGACTCAGGATCAAGGGCGGCGATCGCGACCGAAAGGTCACCGTCCGGGACCAAGTGGACCCTGCAACCGGCCTCGCGCAGCTCGCGGATCGTGTCGTCGTGCCGCGGCCTGTCAAGGATGCCGATGATCATCTCGTCCACGTCCTTGCCCAGCGCCTGCGCCATCGCCTTCACGTTCACACTCGCCGGGGCAGTGATGTCGACAACGCCCACGCACTCCGCACCGACCACCAGCTTCTCCATGTAGCAGTCAGGCGCGTGCATCAGGTAGCCCTCGCCCTCCACCGCAGCGGCAAGCACCGAGATCGCGTTGGGGGTCCCGTTGGCGCACAGGTTCGTCCCCTCAAGCGGATCGACAGCGATCTGGATCACCGGTCCGTTGCCAGAACCGAGCCGCTCACCGATGTACAGCATCGGCGCCTCGTCCCGCTCGCCTTCGCCGATGACGATCGTGGCGTCCATCTCCATCGAGCCAAGCTCATGGCGCATCGCCTCGCAAGCGGCCTGGTCCGCCTCGTCCCGTTCTCCCCGGCCGACCCACTTTGAGGCAGCGAGCGCCGCAGCTTCAGTGACACGCAAAAAATCCAAATGACGGTATCGATCCAAAAGTGGCCTCTCGATCGCATTTTACAGAACTTGCACCGGTGCACCTCGCTTGAAGGCCCGTTCCCGCCACCCACGAGGCACAAGACGAGCGCCTGAATGTGGCACAAGTTGTCCTTTTTCTGGCAAAGGTGCAGAAATCACCCCAACCTGACGAAAATACCTAGTGAGGACAACTCGTGGACTTGAGAATTACTTTGGCTGCAGTGGCCGCTGGCGTGTGTATCTCCCCGTCCGTCGCCGCCCAAGGACCAAAGGAGAGCCCACCCACTTTGGCCCCGCTCGCGCAGGCTGGAGCAGCGCTCTTGCCCCTCGCGATAGGCTTTACGCTGTTCCCCAAAGCAGGCAAAGAACCAGAGGGTGAGGACGAACCCGACGACAGCGAAAACCTCGAGTCGCTCAAAGCCGAGATCACGAGGCTCAACGCAGAACTGAACGAGTTCCACAACATCCAGTTCGCCTCTCTCGTCCGCTACCAAGCGATGTTCGCAGAACTGCCACTCCCCTGCTTCACCCTGAACGAAGAAGGCCACATCATGGAGTGGAACAACGCAGCCGCCGACCTGTTCGGACTCTCAGCCACCGAGGTCGCCGACAAACCGATCAAAGAGATCCTCGGCAAGTACTTCTTTTTCGGCCGCGCCGAAGAAGCCATCTACCTGGTCTTCATGGGCTACAAACCCCAGCCGCTCGAGGTCCTGATCGAGATCGGAAACGAACGCAAGAGCGTCACCTGGTTCCCGTCACCGGTCAAAGAAGCTTCTGGCAAGGTCGTCGGCGTGGTCAACACCCTCGCAGTGGTCTCGTCCCGAGAATTGCGCCAAGCCGCTACCGGTTAAGCCAAACCCAGACTCGGCGAAGCAGACCTTAAGCCGCCTCAGACTCGCTCGCGGACGAGTAGTTCGCCTTGATCTTCTCAAGCAGCGACTCACTCGACTCAACCGCGCTCTCCGCCGGTGCGGTCTCAGCACCAGACCCTCCGTCAGAGATCATCCAAGCCAGATGGGACAGGTCGACCGAAGCATTGCACTTGGGTCGGTGGGCGACCACAGGCACGCGCGCATCGACAGACACCCTCACGGCCTTGTCATCGCGCACACAGCCAAGGTACTTCGCATCGCGGCTCAGATACTGGCCAACGATCGTCCGAAGCTGCTCCGCAACCTTCTCACCGTGAGCCTCCGAGCCCGCATGGTTGACCACGATCCACACGGTCGCACCAGGGTTGTGCGTCCAGGCGAACTGGATCGCCGAGTACGCGCCGAGCAGTCCCAAAGCGTCTGGGGTGGCCACGACAACGACCTCCTGCGCCCACTGGACCCAAGGAACGAGCCCAGCGCCGACTCCCGCCGGCCCGTCAGCGACCACATAACCGTAGTCTGAGGCGAAACCGTCAGCCTGACCGACATAGGTCTGGACTAGACTAACATCTAGGGCGGAGAGCTCAGGCCAGCCAGACCCGCCAGAAACCAGGTCGAACCCCCATCGGGTGGCGTGGACAGCGTCACGAAACTCCCTCTGGTCGCGTAAAAGGTGCCCGATCGAGCAACCGATCTCGACGCCCAGCATCACGTCTTGCGAAGCCAAAGCCAGGTCGGCGTCGACCAAAAGGACCTTGTGCTCTGATTCTGCGAGCGATGCGCACAGGTTCGCGGCGACAACCGACTTGCCTGTCCCGCCTTTACCGCTGACAATCAGGATCTTCTTCATTTAGGCGCTTCTCCGAAACATCGAAAAGAGGTCGTTCTTTTTGGGTGCGATCGCCAGGACAGCCAGGTGCGCACTGTCGGACTGAACCTCTGTGTAGCAGGCCCGCAGACCTTTGACCACGTCCAAAATCGACGCTGGCTCAACGATCA
>CAZGER010000236.1:0-3230 GCA_964524565.1 uncultured Chthonomonas sp.
AACAGCAACAAAGTCCGTGACGGCTTGGTGGCCGGCCTTTCGTACCATGTCGAGCTTGTCAACGCGAACCAAGGCGGGAACATGGAGCGCCTTGGGAAGCTCGCGATCAGGGCAGGGAGAAAGGTCTCGGTGAGCGATCTGTCACCGACGTTCGACCAGTTGGTCGCGGCGGGTGCAGAACCAGTGCCGTGGCGTGGGTAAGGGCCCATAATGGACTGATGTCGAGCCAGTTCGGTGGGTTGTTCCGGATTGCGACCTTTGGGGAGTCGCACGGGCCGGGCGTGGGCGTCGTGATCGACGGCTGCCCATCCCTGCTCGAACTGGGAGTTGCTGACATCCAGGCCGAATTGGACCGGCGTCGGCCGGGGCAGAGCAGGCTGGTCACCCAACGCCGCGAGGGCGATCGGGCGGAGATATTGAGCGGAGTCCTAGACGGAAAGACCCTGGGGACGCCGATCGCGATCCTTGTCCGCAACGAAGACGCCCGGGAATCGGACTACGACGAGCTGCGAGAGAAGTTCCGCCCCAGCCACGCTGACTTCACTTACGAAGAGAAATACGGGATCCGTGCTTGGTCGGGCGGGGGACGGGCGAGCGCCAGGGAGACGATCGGCAGGGTAGCGGCCGGGGCGGTGGCGCAAAAGCTCCTGGCTGCCCGGTGGGGGGTGGAGATCGTGGCTTGGGTTGACTCGACCGGTGGGATCACGGCAAGCGTCGACCAGCTGTCTGTGTCAAAAGAGGCGGTGGACTCCAGCTTGGTCCGGTGCCCCGATGCGGCGGTTTCTGACCAAATGATTGAATTGATCGAGGGTGTCCGAAAGGAAGGCGACACCATCGGAGGGTGCGTCGGCTGCGTGGCCCGAGGAGTCCCTGCCGGGTGGGGTGAACCGGTCTTCGACAAACTCGAGGCAGACCTGGCCAAGGGCCTCATGAGCCTTCCCGCCTGCAAGGGGTTCGAGGTCGGGTCTGGGTTCGCCGGAACGCTCATGAGAGGGTCGGAGCACAACGACACGTTCAGGGCAGACGGGGACAAACGGGTGACAACCCCAACCAATTGGTCAGGAGGGATCCAGGGCGGGATTTCGAACGGCATGCCCCTGGTGATGAAAGCCGCATTCAAGCCCGTCGCGACGATCATGAGGGAGCAGGACACAGTGGACGTTCGTCGGGAGAACACAACGATCTCTGGCAGGGGCCGCCACGACGCCTGCGTCCTGCCCAGGGCAGTCCCGATGGTGGAGGCGATGGTCGCGCTCGTCCTGGTGGACCACGGTCTGCGGCAAGACGCCCTGAAGGGGCGCTGACCCCCGGCAAAAGTGCCAGACCAACCTAGGGAATTTGACAGGTTTGGTGCCTGGGACCGTACCTGGCTAGGGGTTTGAACGGCTTTACTAGTTGGCGGCGAAGCTGGGGTTGGACCGATCTGACCTTGCGCCGCACTCACCACAGTGGACGTTGCATCGACTTTTGAAAGGGCGCGGGGGGTTTTGTCCGAGACTTACGGACAAAGGCCCTCGGGCCTGTTGATGCTCGACGACGACCAGCGCGTCGCCGCCTCGGACGCGGGAGCGACCACCATGTTCGGCCCTGACCCAAAGGCGGTGCTTCGGGCGCAGATCTATTCGCTTGTGGACGACACCACAGCCAAGGAGATCAGCCGCGCCGTGAGGGCGGCACGGGCAGTCCAGCACCTCGGCCGGGGCAGGTCGGGGGCAGCGTTTTCTTGGGCTCTGACGACGGTCAAGAAACGGCAGTTTGTCGGCGTCTGGTCGGCAGAGGCGCCCGTGGCCGACGCGCCAGAGCCAAGTCCCCATCTGGAATCGCCAGACGAAGGGCTTGTCACGGACGGGCTGCTTGAGCTCAACCGCAGGCTTTCAGCGGTCACGACGGTCTCCGGGGCTGCCACTGTGCTGTTGGACTGGACCGCCCAGCAGCGGAGATCCAGGCAGGGCTTTTTGGCCGTGTTCGACGGCCAGGAGTTTGCGGTGGTGGCCGCTTGGCCGGAAGTCGGCGCCGTGGTGCGCTCGCTGCGGTTCCCGCTCGCTGTCAGCCAGGCGGGAATGTTCGGGCTGACGCTCTCCCCCGCAGAAGCCGCGACGGCCGAGCCCTATCTTGTGGACGGAGTTTCCACTTGGGTCGTGTCCGCGCACTACGCCGGACGGCTGGAGTGCCTTTTGGGCGATTCGGGGGGAGAACAGGAGGCCGAGTCATTAGCCCAGGTGGTCGCCCCACACCTTGCCAGGATCAAGGGTTAGATCCCTGCTTCCCGGAGGGCAGCGACAACCTCCGTCGCTTCGTCCGATGGGAACGGTGTCGAAAAGCCTGAATATTCACCATCGCCAGTGAGCCTGCTCGCTAGGTGGACCTCCGAACACCCTGTCACCCGGACAAGGGACACAACGTGGTCGGCCCTGACTTTGCCCCCGACCAGGATCGTCAGACGGTCGCCCGCCTGGGTGACCAGACCTCTAATGGACTCAGCGTTGTCGATGGCGCGCCCTGGCCCGCCAGAAGTCAGCACCCGGGAAAACCCCAGACTGACCAAGGATTCCAGGGCTCTGCCCATGTCCGGAACCGTGTCGAACGCCCGGTGAAAGGCCGCCCTTCCCTGCGCCGCGTCGATGATCGCCCTGTTCCGGTCGTCCGGTTCCCCGCTCGCGTCCACTGTGCCAGCGACGATGTGGGCCGCCCCGTTGCGGGTGAACCACTTAATATCCCGGAGCAGGGCACGAAACTCTGGATCGGGCGTGTCGAACCCGCCTTCGGTCGTCCTGACAAAGACAGCGATCGGGATCGAGACGCTCGCTGTCACCTCGTCGTACAGTCCCGGCGAAGGGGTGACGCCACCGACAGGAAGGGCCCCGCAAAGCTCTATTCGGCCAGCCCCGGCCCGTTCCGCCGCCACCGCCTCAGACACCGACGCACAGCAAACCTCGGCCAAAGTGCCCATGTCTAAGAGGATGGCACGCGCGGTTCCCGGGGGCCCAAAAAACCCTTGAGTAGACTCGTACACAGATACCGGGAGTTCCGAACCCGAGTCAACGGAGATTCAACATGGGCGCTTCAGCACTTTCAAAATCCTTCGACCTTTCCTCTGCCAGCGAGGTGTTCCACAACCTTTCGACACCAGATTTGATCGAGCACGCCATCCGGAACGGCGAGGGCGTCTTGAGCGCTTCGGGCGCGCTTGTGGCAAGGACGGGAAAGTACACGGGTCGCACGCCAAAAGA
>CAZGER010000236.1:3240-3829 GCA_964524565.1 uncultured Chthonomonas sp.
AGGGGCACATCTGGTGGGACAACAACACAGAGATGACCCAGGAGACATTTGCCGCCCTGAGGGCCAAGGCGCAAAAGAAGCTGGGCGACGGCCGGAGCCTCTACGTCGTGGACACCTATGGCGGGGCCGACCCGGAGCACAGGATCAAAGCCAGGTTCATTGTCGAAAAAGCGTGGCACGCGCTGTTCATCAAGACCCTGTTGATCCGCCCCACCGCCGAGGAGATGAAAGGCTTTGAGCCGGACTGGACGGTCGTCGACCTGAGCACAGAGTCGGTCGATCCGGCGGCGGACGGCACCAAAGGTGACGCAGTGATCGCGCTCAACTTCGCCGAGCAGACGGTCATCATCATGGGGACGCAGTACGCAGGCGAGATGAAGAAGTCTGTCTTCTCGATCTTGAACTACCTGCTGCCGCTCAAGGGCGTGATGAGCATGCACTGCTCGGCCAACATCGGCAAGAACGGCGACACCGCCCTGTTCTTCGGCTTGAGCGGTACTGGCAAAACCACACTTTCAGCCGACCCGGAACGGGCATTGATCGGCGACGACGAGCATGGCTGGACAGACAAGGGTGTGTTCAACTTTGA
>CAZGER010000237.1:0-3813 GCA_964524565.1 uncultured Chthonomonas sp.
AGACAATGGAGAACATTGTCAACGGCGTTAAGAACCCTGGTGTCCTTCCTCCGCCAAAGGGTTCCGGTAGCGGCTAGGCTGTTTCGCGTTACCCTTTAAGCGATATCGCGGCAGGTGTCCCGGCAGGCAGGGAGACCTCTGGCAACCTTTCTTGCGAAGGAACCTTGAACGGCACGAGGGTTGAAACGCCGGGTTCTTGCATCGTGACCCCGAACCACACGTCGGCTGACTCGATGGTGACCGGGTTGTGGGTGACGAGGATGAACTGGGTTTGGCCTTCGAACTCGCGGAGCATGGAGATGAAGCGCTCCACGTTGCGCCCATCAAGCGGTGCGTCGACCTCATCGAGGACCACGAGGGGGGTCGGTTTGACCTTGAGAAGCGAAAAGAGGAAGGCGCACGCGCTCATGGCCCGCTCGCCTCCGGAGAGGAGCTCAAGCCGTTGTGTCCGCTTGCCGGGGACGGTCACGGAGATCTCGACGCCTGAGTCGAGCGGGTTCATCGGCTCGATCAGTTCGAGTTTGCCCTCCCCTCCGCCGAACATGCGCGTGAAGGTCTCTGTGAAGGTGGTTTGAAGCTGTTCGAAAGTGGTGAGGAACCTGTCGCGGGTGAGGTGGTCCAGTTCTTTGATCGTCGAGCGGACCTCTTCGATGCCGGACTCGATGTCGCTGGTTTGGGCGACGAGTTCGGTGTGGCGCTCGTCCAAGCGCTGGTAGGCCTCGATCGCGCCGACGTTGACATCTCCCATTGCTTTGAGCTCTCTTCGGAGCCGGCTGACGAGGCCTGGTGCGTCGGCGGGAACCTCAGTGGTCGGGGCGAGCGCGATAGCCTGGGGTTCGTCGATCCCGTACTCTTCGAGCAGCCTTTCGACTGCGGCGGCCCGCTTGCTTTCCGCCCTTGCGCGGCGGATTTCGCAGTGGTGGAGGGTGTCTGACGAGGCCATCGCGGCCTTTTCAGCGGCCCTGGCCTCTTCGGAGAGCCTGATGGCCTCGGCGGTGAGGGATTTCTTGGTCTCGATGGCGACGACGGCCTGCTCGCGGAGGCGGTCGACCTCGGTTTTGCTGAGGTCCAGCTGCTTGGTGGAGTCGTCGATCTGGGCCTGGTACCTCTCTCGTTCTGGGCCGATCGATCCCATGCGCTGTTCGCGGCCGGAGCGCGCTTCAACCAGGGCTGTGTGGCGGCGTTCTGCCTCGTGGAGCCGTGACTGGGAGGCCTGGTGCCGGCCTTGGGCCTCTTGCAGACGCTCTTGGCCAGCGTCAGCATCGGACGTTTTGACGGAGAACGCCTTGAGTGCCTCGTCCCTTCTGGCTTCGATCTCGGTGGTGTCGGTGTCGGCAAAATCGGGCTTGGCGTGGGTGGTCAGGCGGGTGAGCTCGTCGGCCAGGCGCTTTTGGCTTTGAAGGGTCGTCTGGTGCTCGTGGCGGAGTCCGAGGGCCCATGTGCGGGTGTCGTCGAAGTCCGGTGTGAGCGCGGCCAGAGCGGCCTTGGCGGCTTCCCTTTCTGTGAGCAGGAGGCTGGTGTCGCCGCCGTGGGCGGAGGACTCATCGAGGTTGGCGAGGCTGGCTTCGAGGTCGGCAAGGCGTGCTTCGAGCTCTAGAAGCTCGGCGCGGCGCTGGACGAGCCCTGCGGAGTGCCTGATCGATGAGCCTCCGGTGACGGCCCCTGACGCGTGGACGAGCTCACCCTGAAGGGTGACGAGCTTGCCCCAGCCGGTGGTCTTGGCGAGTTTGAGGGCGACGTCGAGGTGCTCGACCACGAGGATGCGGCCAAGCAGGCTCTCCACGACAGGTCGGTAGCGGAGCTCGAAGCTGACGAGGCGGTCCGCGAGGCCGACGACGCCCTTTTCACCGAGGATCTTGGTGAGTTCGGGCGGCACGGTGTGGGGCCGCATGAGGGTGATCGGCTGGAAGGTCGCGCGACCGGCGCGGGTCTGCTTGAGGTGCTCGATGGCCCTTTTTGCGGCGGACTCGTTCGTGGTGACGAGGTCGTTGACGTGTCCACCGAGAGCCGTTTCGATGGCGACGGCCAGGTCCGGCTCGGCGGAGACGGCTTCGCCGACGGGGATGTAGTCCGGTTCGAGGTGGCCTGCGGCGACGGAGTCGAGGACAGCCCGCGTGCCTTGGGCGAGGCCCTCGTGGGCCTCGATGGTGGCGAGGATCCCGCGCTTGCGGCCTTCGGCGGCGGCGTGCTGGGAGAGGAGTTCTCGGCGTCTATCGGCGACGGCTTCTTTGGCGGACTCTGCCCCGCGCATGAGGCCGTCCAGCTCTTCGACTTTGGACCTGAGGCTTGAGATCTGTGACTCCTGCCCAGCGACTTGCGCCTCGGCTTCGGCGAGTCCTTCTTCGAGGTCCGGGAGGGTTTCTTCGATGCCTTTGAGTTCAGATTTGACCTGTCGGAGCCGGTTTGCGCGGTGCTCCATTTCGACCTCCCACCTGTGTTTGGCGGCGAGTGACTCGCGGGCGGCGGCGAGTTCGGCGTCGATGGCGGCGAGGGTTTCACCGAACCTGCGGGCCTCGTCGCTGGCTTGGGCGAGGGTGGTGCGGAGGTTCTCGAAGTTGAGCCTGTCCTGGTCGGCGGCTTCCCTTGCCTGGATGAGGTCTTGGTGGGCGTCGGCGATGCGCTGTTCGGCGCTTTCGGCGTCTTCGGACATGGACGACTCGATCTGGTCGAGTCCTTGGAGCCTGTGCTGGGCGACCTGGAGGGTTGCGGAGGCCTGTTCGAGGGCCTTTTGTGCGGCTTGCTGGGCCTCGCGGACCTGCTCGATACGGGCTTCCATCTCGGCGGCTCGGCGGGCGGTGAGCCGGGCTTCTTCTTCCAGGGCTTCGGCTCGCTTTGTGTCCTCGGCGGTGGTTGCCATGACGCTGGCGATGCGCTGTTCCTGCTCTGCGATGTCGGCGAGGGCGTCGGCGACCTCTTTGACGAGGAGTCCGGATTCGACCTCACGGAGGCTGGCGAGGGCGGCCTTGTACTTGATGGCGACCTCAGCCTCTTCTTTGAGGGGTTCGCGCTGGAGGTCGATCTCGCGGATGATGTCGTGGACGCGTGTGAGGTGGTCTTGGGCGGCCTCGAGGCGGCGGTTCGCCTCGACCCTGCGGGAGCGGTACCTTTGGACGCCTGCGGCCTCGTCGATCCAGGCTCGGCGCTGGATGGGTGAGGCGGCGAGGGCCTGGTCGATCTCAGACTGGGAGACGATCGCGTAGCCTGCGCGGCCGAGTCCGGAGTCGGCGAGGAGGTCGTTGACATCGCGGAGGCGGCAGTTGCGCTTGTTGATCTGGTAGTCGCTGTCTCCGGAGCGTGTGAGCCGGCGGGTGACGCTGACCTCGGCGGTGTCGATGGGGAGGCTTCCGTCCTCGTTGTCGAAGTGGAGGGTGACCTCGCCGTAGCCGAGGGGTTTTCGGGTCCGGGAGCCGGAGAAGATGACCTCTTTGGCGGTTTGGGCGCGGAGGTGTCGCGAGTTCGACTCGCCGAGTCCCCAGAGGACGGCGTCGACGATGTTTGACTTGCCACAACCGTTTGGTCCGACGATCGCGGTGATGCTCCCGTCGAGTTCGAACTCGGTTTTATCGGCGAAGGTTTTGAACCCGTAGAGTCTGACCCGCTTGAGCTTCATGGTGTGTGGGCTCCGCAGGTTGCGCGGATGCTACGGGTTGGGACGGATTTGAACCTACGCGAGGCGGAGGAATCGTCTTGAGTTTTCCACAGCCATTTAGTTGCGTGTGCAACAACGGAGAGGGCGACGGTGCTTTTGGAGCCTGGTTTTCAAGGTTCTGCGGGCTATTGCCATCTATAAGACCGGGGATTTGCATTGTTCGT
>CAZGER010000238.1:0-3810 GCA_964524565.1 uncultured Chthonomonas sp.
TGCCACGGTCGCTGGGAACCCTGCGATCTTGATCCCGGACTCGACCGGCCGGATCGTGGCGGTCGACGCAGCCGGTAACGGTGCCACGCGCACAACGACCGAGCTGTGGCGGTACCCGGCACTGCCGAACCCGCCTGTCGGCGAGATCCGCATGGCCCCGGTCGTTGCCGGTGGGCAAGTGTTCTTTGGTTCAGCCGATGCCGGCGTCCCCACCCAGGGTGTCGCCTACGCACTGGACGAGAACACCGGCGCGTTGAACTGGCAGAGGAACTTCCGCGCTGACGGTGTGACCCCGTTCGGGCTCTTTGGTTCTGCCTCGCCCGCCTACGTGCCCAACTCGATCGTGCCGACCGAGACGGTCGCCTTTGTCGACGACGGTGGCTACATCACAGCACTGAACGGCGGCACGGGCGCTGTCCTGTGGCAAGAGCAGACGGTGGCCAGCGCCGCCACCGGCTCTTTGAGCTTCGCTTACATGCGCACGTTGGACCCGACCGGGTTCGCGATGGTCAACGCCGTGCCGACGATCCTTGTGCCCGCCAACAGCGGAACGCTCCTGGGCTTTTACGCGGACGGCTCGGTCAACATCTCTGGCACCAGGATCAACTGGGGCTACGTGACGGAGGGCAAGGACCAGGTGTCCTCGTTCGCCGTGGGCGGATGGCCCAACGCGGCGGGCCTCCTGGCCAACCGTTGCCACCTGTACATCGGTGACAGCAAGGGCACCCTGTACGCTTTTAGTTCTGAGGACGACATCAACGCGGTTCCGCCGATCACGCCAGGCATCCCGCCTGGGTTCCAACCGGCCGATCCGAACGATCCGAACCAGAACGAACTGAACACGATGATCGAGCAGGACGACGTTCTGCTGCTGCGGCCAGACGACTTCCGGGACCTGACGAACAAGGTGGCGGCAGGGACGCTGGCTTACGCGGACATCACCACCTACAAGACGAACGCTGTCCAGCGCCGTGACTACGAGCTGGGCGAGACGTTGTACGTCGCAGTCGTTGACCTTAACGAGACGACGGTTGCCGCCACGAGCGGTTACACCGTTCAGGTCGAGCTTTCTTCTGGCAACAGGACGCCACGCGCCACGCGCCTCCAGGTCGCAGACCTGACCGGTGCTCCCACGGCCGCCGAGGGCGGCGTGGCCTATGGCCAGATCTCCTTGCTGACCACCGGTCGTTCGGCGATCACGGTCGGTAACGTGACGTTTAGGGCGATGGTGCGTCAGAACACGACGCAGGGGACCAAGATCCCTCTGTCCGTGACCCCCAACACCGACCCGCCGTCATCGCCCGACCCGGACTTTAGGATCGCCAACCCGATCGGGATCGCGTTCCTGGATGGGGCTGGCGCGGTGACGAACTCCGCCGCAGACAACGTGCTGAACCCGGCCGATCCTACCGTTTTCGGAAACGGCACGGTCGGCAACACGACGAACGTCACCATGTCGCCTTGGCAGAAGTGGGAAGACGGGGCGACTCTGCCCCCGCAGACCGTCCGCCTGTCGGGTGGCTTGCTGTCCAACGATGTCGGAGCGGCTTCGGCGGTTCCCGACGGGTCTGCCGGACGGGCGCGGGCCATGATCATCGACAGGACGCTGATGTCCCAGATCCTTGGCCACTCGCAAGGGCTACAGAACGTCCGCGTGAACCCGGGCGACCTTGTGTGGCAACCGGTCAACTTCCCGTTGCCGCCGGTGCCGAACCCGGCCAACGACCTTGGCATCTACAAGCCGCTTCCGGCCTCCTATGTCGGGTTTGAGGACTATCCGTTCCGGTACCCGAACCGGAGCCTGGACTATCCCGACTTGAACCGGTCGTTCCTGAGGGTGAGTTCGAATCCGAACGGACAATCGGCGAACCCGGTCCTTGGCAACACAAGCCTGAACCCGGCGATCGTCGCCGCGGCCGACCTGACCGCCTACGAGGGTGCGGGTTACGAGAACGGTCTCAACCGGACGTTCCAGGGCACCGAGTTCAAGATCGATTGGGACGTGCCCAAGTACCAGCCAGCGACAGCCCAGCAGACGCCGGCCCTTGGTACGCGCCAGTTTGGATACACCGGCAAACAGACTGTCTACGTTGACAGCGGTCAGGCTGGATTTGAGTCCAGTGACACGCACAGGCGGTTCACGCTTGGAATCAACGTCGCCCCGAACGAGAAGCTTGAGACCGCTTCCAAGACCGTTGACCTCGGCTCGACGCCGGCGGGCGGCGGCTGGACAGACGCTTCTGGTTCCACTCCGCAGCAGCCGTGGGCCGGTGGGTCGGGCTTCCGACCTTGGAACCCGGGGTTTGGCTCTGGGCCGCTGGCGCAGTTCCAGGCGTTCAACAGTGGCAACACGAACCTCCTGAACGTTCGCTTGAGCAAAGCGTTCGGCAAGTGGCTCGGGTTCTCCCAGATCGAGCGGCCGCTTGAACTGTTCGCCCCTGGCCAGCACGAGCTTGCTTGGTTGGACGGCGGTTGGAACTTGTACTCCGACGTTGACCCGCTCCTGTCTCCGACTGCAAGGTCCGGCTTCGATGCGAGCGGCGCGATCGCGCTGCAGAAACCGCGCCCGGGCGACGTCGCCCCGGCTAGGATGAGCACGAACCCGAGGCGGCGCGCGAACGCCAACCTGGGCAGCGTGTCCGGCAACCTTCTCAACCCGGTGTCGTTCCCGCCTGGCGATCCGTTCGTGGGCGCAGCGCCTCCGATCGGAACCCCTGTCGGGTCGTACATCCGCAAGGTCTTTCCGTTCGAGGACTATGGCTTGAACGCCGACCCGAACATCCCGGTGCTCGGATATGGGCTTGACTTCCTCGCCAACATCGGTGCGGCCGAGCCGTACGCCGATCCTGGCTTCACGCTCAAGTTCAACGTGCGCGAAACAAGGATGACGAACCGGTCGACCGCCAAGGCGGCGCCGAGCGTCGACAACCTGGTCACCGGCACTGAGCCGTACGTCTGGGGCAACCGCCAGCCGACGCTCATGCGCATGGACAACGGCACGATGTTCAACGCCTGGTCTTCGAACCGGCTGGACGTCGGTGGTCTGCCCGCGTTCTTGGCCAGGCCGAAGCTTCCGGGCGACGCAGCCCAGCAGGAACAGTGGAGGATCTACGTGGCCTCCGTTGTCGGCTCGACTCCGACAGGGGTCTTTGGCCAAGGTCCGATCAATGACTTCAACTCGTGGGTCGCGGCGGGACCGCGGTGGAACAACCACAGCCAGATCCTTCCGCAAGCCGGTACCTGGCAGACCTTGTTCACCCTCGGCCCGGGAGAAACGCTCCTGAGCCCTGGCGACGACACATCGGCCAGGTTCATGTACCCGACGTTCCCCAACGCTGGGTTCAGGAACCCGATGGCCAACCCGGACACGACCACCTGGCCTTCCGTCGCCGAGAGGTACTTGGCGATGGTCGGTGAGACGACCAAGCGGGATCGCACTGGTGCCCCAGTGCGCATCAGCCAGGTCATGCTGGCCGCGCTGACGTTCGCGCCGAACGGTGCGGTCGCGGTGGGCGGGGTCTCGGCTCTGCCGTACGACACCCAGAGCGTGAAAGGCAAACCGGCCCTCGTTCAAACGGACGACAGGAACGCAAGCGTGTACTACGTCGGTCAGGCCAACAGCCTGGGCGATCTCTACACGTCCTCGTTCAACGGGGCCGACTGGACACAGGTCCGCTCGCTCGGGTTGGGCGGCAGCGCGGTAGCGGGCTGGTAGCCCTCCACCTGCTCGGCTGCGAACACCCAGTAGCCGCGCGCGAAGCGCCGCCGCTCCGTGTCGGCTTCGCCGTCGTCGCCTTCGGTTTCGGGCGC
>CAZGER010000239.1:0-3801 GCA_964524565.1 uncultured Chthonomonas sp.
ACCAGGGCAGCGGTCGAAGAAGGCATCGTCCCGGGCGGTGGGGTCACGCTCCTCCGCGCCGCCGAGTCCCTCTCCAAGCTCGACGTGGAAGGTGACGAGCTCACCGGCGTCAAGATTGTCAAGCGGGCCCTCGAAGCCCCGCTGCGGCAGATCGCCGAGAACGCAGGACTCGAAGGCAGCGTCACCGTCACAGAGGTCCGCAACGCCAAGGCCGGGATGGGCCTCAACGCCGCGACAGGCGAGATGGTGGACATGGTCAAGGCCGGGATCGTCGATCCCGCCAAGGTCACACGCTCCACGATCCAGAACGCCGCCTCCATCGCCGGGCTCGTCCTGACGACAGAGGCCCTCGTCGTCGAGAAGAAAGAAGACAAAAAGGCACCTGCCATGCCCGGCGGCGGCATGGGCGGCATGGACTTCTAAGTCCAGCCGCCAATACTCCAGCGGGGTGGGAGAGTCTCCCACCCCGCTTCATTTCAGCAGGCCCTAACACCCATTGGTGCCAATGGTGATAGAATCACGCGATGGTCAAACAGATCCTGCTTCTTGCCATCATCGCCGCTTCTTTCGTGGCTTGCACCCCCGCAGCCGAAGAAAAGCCGGCCGAGACGCCCACCTCTTCCGCTCCGGAACCGTCCCTGGACAAGTAAGCGGGCTGGTTTCGACCAAAAGCCTGGCACAGAGTGCCAGGCTTTTTTCGTTCCCACCCACCTTGGGTGGTCTATGCTTGGTCATGCGAAAAACTTACTTCGCGATCGCTTGCCTCACTCTCGTCCTGGCGTCCTGCAGCAAGGCTCCCGCCAGCCAGGACAATACAGACTCCCAGGCACCGGCACCTAACTCGACTGAAGCCACCGTCCCCGCAACCACAGAGACCGAAAGTGGCAAGGGAGTCAGCGCCAAACTCGATGCCGCCGTGTCGGACTCCTCGTTCTTCCTGCCCCTCTACGCAGGGGCCAAGCCCCTCGAACACATGGCTGTCGAGACAAACGTCGGCGATGCCACCTCTGTCTCCAAAGGCTGGTCGGTCACCGACCCGGTTGAAAAGGTCTTTGAGTTCTACAAGACCGAGGGCGCGAAGTCGGGCGAGGTCCTGATGAGCGGCATCAGCGGCGACGGGGACAAAAAGTCGGCCATGATCGCCGTCCGCAAAGGAAAGCAGAACTGCCTCGTGTCAGTCGGCATCAACGCCGAGACAAAAGAAACGGTCCTCTCCTTCACCCAAACGACCAGCAAGTGAACCGCCGGCCCGGATCAAGCCGGGCCGCCGACAAAAAGGACAAAATGGAAGGACGCCATGCGCATCCTTCCAACCCTCTTGGCCATGTCACTCTGCCTGGCCCCGTCGTTCGTGTTCGCCCAGGCAGACGACGAGGACCCGCCTGAGACCACGCCAGCAAAACAAGACGGCAAGACAACCGAGCAGCAAGAGGTTGAAAAGTACGAAAAGGCTGTCAAAGACCTCACCAAGGTCTCCGGACAAATCACGTTCTACACCCGCAAAAAGGACGTCCTTCTCGAACTGCGCCAGCCCGACCTCGCGAAAACGCTCTGCGTCCAGGCAACAATCAGCTCCGGGCTGGGCACCGACGGTCTCCAGGCTGGAGATCCCCTCAATGGCGACTCCAACGACGTCTTCCAGTTCGAGGAGTTTGGCGACGAGCTCCGCCTTGTCAAACCGAACCTTGTCGTCCGGTTCGCCGAGGCAGACCGCCTCTCCCTCGCCAGCATCCGGGCGTTCCCCCGCGCGATCCTCGCCAACTTCCGCATCGAGGCCCGCCACCCCAAGGAGAAACTTCTCCTCGTCAACGTCACCAAGCTTTTCGACGGCAACCTCTTCAAGCTTCCCGGCATGGTCTCTGCCACCGTCGGCCCGGGCTACGCGCCGGACTCGCAAAACTCGTCCGTACTCAGTGTCAAGGCGTTCCCACAAAACGCCGTGGTCTCCTACTTCAACCACTTCCGAAAAGGCGGTTTTGGCGACGACGATGGCCCATCCAGCCTCATCGAGGCCCTCTTTGGTGCCCAAGCCGCCCCGCCGATGGCCGACAAGCGCAGCCTGCCCCTCACCGTCACCTACAACCTCTGGTTCCGCCAAGAGGACGGCTACCGCCCAAGGCTCTCCGACCCCCGCATCGGCTACTTCGCCACCGAGTTCTTCGACGTCGCCAAAATGAAGCAGAACGACCGCACGGTCCGCTACATCCAGCGCTTCCGGCTCCAAAAGGCAGACCCGACCGCCTCCGTCTCGAAACCGGTCCGCCCCATCGTCTGGCACCTCGACAAGTCCGTCCCAGCCGAATACCGCCAGGCCGTCAAAGACGGCATCATGTTCTGGGACAAGGCGTTCAAAAAGCTCGGCTACGAGGGCGCGATCCAGGTCAAAGACGCCCCCGACGACCCTGACTTCGACCACGCCGACGGCCGCTACAACCTCGTCCGCTGGACTATGACCCGTAGCGAGGCGTACGCAGTCGCCTACTTCCGGCCCGACCCGGTCACAGGCGAGATCATCAACGCTGCCGTCACCGTCGATGCCAACTACCCCGACTCCGCCTTTCTGGAGTACAAAGAGCAGGTCGCGGGCCAGACCATCCGCCAGCCCTGGACCTACACTCTCGCCGACTTTCAAGACCCAGCCACGACTTTTCAAGCCGCGCTCCGAAAGACCTCCTGGAAGAAGCTCGGTTGTGACCACGCCACCGGCCTGCACGACGAGGCCAAGTACGGTCTGGGCGTCCTCAAGGCAGCCGGTGTCCCGATCGATGAAAAGGAGTACGCCCGCCGCATGGTCGCCGACCTCGTCGCCCATGAGGTCGGACACTGCCTCGGACTCCGCCACAACTTCGCCGCCAGCACGCTCCACACCGCCCAAGAGCTCGAAAATGGGGAAGTCGTCGCCCGCGAAGGCATCGCCAGCAGCGTCATGGACTACACGCCCCTCAACATCGCTGCGGTGTTGAAAGGGCACGGTAACTACTACAACCCGACCATCGGCGCCTATGACCTCTGGGCGATCGAGTACGGCTACGCCGATCTCCCCGGCGCAACCACGGAGGAAGAACGCCCCGCCCTCCAGCAGATCGCCATGCGCAGCGGCCTCCCAGGCCACATCTACCTCACAGACGAGGACGCCGACGGCGTCAACCCCCTCTCCGTCCGGTGGGACCTCGGCAAAGACCTCCTCGGATACCTCGGCCAACGCGCCCAGACCGACTCCCTCCTCCAACGCTACGCCTTGACCCAGGCGACAAAGTTCGGCGAGACGTACACAAGGCGCAACGCCCTCATCCTGCGCGCCGTCCGCGGCCCGTACCGCGCCGCACTCATGGCCCTGCGTCTGGTTGGCGGTGTCGAGTTCCGACGCCAGCTCAAGGGCGACGTACTGGAACGCCCGACCCTCGCACCCGTTAGCCCCGCCACCCAAAGGGCTGCGATGGCCTTCATCGTCGACACCACCCTGGGCGACGAAAGCCTCGACCTTCCCCAAGACGTCCTCTTCGGCCTCAGTTCGGACCCCGAGGCTGGCGGAAGCGACTACATCGCTCCCCTCAGGCAGTTCATTGGGAGCCAGCAAAGGCTGGTCCTCGCCTCGCTGCTCGCCACCGACAAAGTCGACCAGGTCTCAGAGAACGCGTTCAAGACAAAGACCGCCGACAAGTACACCCTCACCGAGCACTACACCTCCGCCACGGACGCCGTCTTCGGCAAGCGTCCTTTGGCCGCCTTGCCCGACCTCAGGCGCGACCTCCAGGCGTACTACGTCGGCATGCTCGTGTTCCAGGCCGGTTCGTCCCCAGG
>CAZGER010000240.1:0-1730 GCA_964524565.1 uncultured Chthonomonas sp.
CGGTATTAAGGCCGAGAGGACGCCGTCTGTGACGGCGGTTACGAACCCGACGACGCTGCCGGTTTAGAGGGCGAGTACGACATGGTCGCTGGACTGGAGGAGTCTGAGGTGGGTCCGGGGATCTGGTTTGACTGGCCACGACTGGAAGAATCCGTCGAGCATTTCTGTGCCGATGCCATCGATCCTGTCGGTGTAGGTGACCACACCCCATTTTATGCCTGAAGCGGCCCATCGGTGTTGGGGTGCGGTGGGTAGATTCGCGTTCGATGAAGATTCGGCTTGGGCATTCGCCAGATTCAGACGATGCGTTTATGTTCTGGGGGCTTGCCAAGGGCCCGGTTGAGTCCGAGCACGAGTTTGAGCACATTTTGCGCGACATCCAGACGTTGAACGAGTGGGCTCGGGAGGGACGGCTGGAATCGAGCGCTGTGAGCGTCCACGCGTTTGCCTATGTCGCGGACAAGTACGCCTTGTTGCGGCACGGGGGGAGCTTTGGGGAGGGGTACGGGCCGATGATCGTGGCGGAGCGGGAGATCCCGTTGGAGGAGCTGAGGGGCTTGACGATCGCTGTGCCGGGGACTTTGACCTCGGCGTTTTTAGAGCTGAACCTGTGGTTCGAGGACAAGTTTGGGGCCGGGGTGAAGCCGGTTTTTGAGGTGGTGCCGTTCGACGAGATCATTCCGGCGGTGAAAGCCAAGCGGTTCGAGGCGGGGCTGATCATTCACGAGGGGCAGTTGACTTTTGCCGAGGAGGGTTTGGTCGAGCTGGCGAACATGGGCAAGTGGTGGCGGGAGAAGACCGGTGGGCTCCCATTGCCGCTCGGGGTGAACGTGGTGCGGAAAGACCTTGGCCCGGAGATCTGCGCGGACGTGAGCCGGTGCATGAGGGAGTCTATCCAGGCTTCGCTGGGGAACCGGGCGGAGGCGCTTGAGTACGCCCTGACGTTTGCGCGTGGGATGGATCCGGACACGAGCGACGAGTTTGTCGGGATGTACGTGAACGAGCGCACCTTGGACATGGGTGACGAGGGTGTGAAGGCGATCCGGCTGTTGCTGAGCGAGGGCGCGCGGATCGGGTTGGTGCCGAGCGTCGCTGTCGATGTGATCGACTAGCCGGGATTGCTGAAGAGGAACCAGACGCTGGCGATGGCCAGGAGGACGAAGACAAAGCCCTTGGCGACGTCTTTGCGGGCCCGGAGTTCTTGGGGCGTCGGGTTCATGAGAGTTCCTTTGCCTTGGCGATGATGGCCTTGCCATCGACCATGTCCCAAGGCTGTGCGCCGATGGCTTGGAGGAGGGAAGTCTCGTCCATTTCTGCGACCTGGGCAAAGGTCTCTATCCCGGCGGACTTGAGGGCGGCGACTTGGTCTGGGTCGAGCCCTGCTTGGCCGAGGGAGGGAGCCTGGTGGATCGTGGTCGGGGCGGCGGACTTTGCGGCGTCGATCCATGACTGGACATCGAAGTCGTCCCACGGTTGGGCGTCAAGGGCGGTGAGGAGCTCGTCAGGGGACTTTGCGGCGAGATCGTGGGGAGTGAGGATGCCTTTGTCTGCGAGTTTTTGGGCGGTCTCGGGGGTGATCCCGGGGATTTGGTCGAGTGCGAGTGCGTCTTGGACGGTGGGTTCGGGCTGGCTGGCGGGGGTTGTTGCAGGTTCCTGTTCGTGGGAGGCGGAGGCGACTGGTTCGGGCGGGCGGGTGTACAATCCGGCCGCAGCCCAGTTTAACCCATCGG